>DAIQNP010000011.1:0-20501 GCA_036788335.1 Erythrobacter sp. | reverse complement strand
GCGCTGCCCTCCGAAGGCAGAGGTCACAGGTTCGAATCCTGTCGGGTGCACCATTCCCGCATAGATTTGGGCACCATGTGTTGCGGTGTCCTATTTGGCTGCTCTTGCAGGCTTCGCTCGATCGCAGCTTACCCGGATCAGATCGTCCGCGACTTCAAGCTTGTCCGCCAACACGTCGACATGGTGCTTGCGCAGCGCTGTGCCTCGGTTCCGCCGTGAACCGCTGAGCAAGTCTCCAAAGCCCCATAGTGTGTCAGGCGTGATCTTTTGTGCCGGATCATCGCCATTCTCCGTGGACGTGACCGGCCAAGAGGAAAGAACGAGCCCGAGCCAGCCAGCGCGGACGCAAGCGGACATCGCTCCGGCAGCGCCAAGTCTGGACATAGGTGCTGCCACCCGCCTAGTTCGCATACCATGCAGGACCGAGAATAGCAGAATGAAGGCTTGGCGCTTTGCGGTCGATCGTGGCGGCACTTTCACCGATGTGGTCGCAACGACCCCTGGCGGGGAGCTGGTGACCGAGAAGCTGTTATCGCAGAATCCCGGGTTTTATGCCGATGCTGCCAGCGAGGCCGTGCGGCGGCTGATGGCGCGGTATGGCGAAGGACCGATTGCCGAGCTGCGTATCGGCACGACGGTGGCGACCAATGCGCTGCTCGAACGCAAGGGGGAACGGTTGGTGCTGGCGATCACGCGCGGCTTCGGCGACGCGTTGCGGATCGCCACCCAGGCGCGGCCCGACATCTTTGCCCGTCACATCGTGTTGCCCGAGCAACTGCCTGCCGAGGTGGTCGAGATCGACGAGCGGGTCGCGGTGGACGGCAAAGTCCTGCAGCGGCTCGATGATGCGCAGGTCCGGCAGCAATTCGAGGCCCTGCGCTCCGAAGGCTTCGATGCTATCGCGATTGTTCTTGTGCACGGGTGGAAGCACCGTGACCACGAGGCCCGGCTTGCCCGGATCGCACGCGATGTCGGCTTTGCGCAAATCAGCGTCAGTCACGAGGTGGCGCCGCTGATCCGTCTGGTCCCGCGCGCCGATACAACGGTGGTCGATGCCTACCTTTCGCCGGTGCTGCGGCGCTACACCGATGCGCTTGAGGCTGGTCTTCCCGCGACGGGGAACCTGCAATTCATGCAGTCGAACGGCGGGCTTGCTGATGTCGGCGCGTTCCGGGGGAAGGATGCGATCCTTTCCGGCCCGGCCGGCGGGGTGGTCGGCATGGTCGCGGCGAACGCACCGCTCGGTCATGCCCGGCTTATCGGCTTCGATATGGGCGGGACCAGCACTGATGTTGCTCATTATGCCGGCGAATACGAACTGACCGGCGACAGTGTGGTTGCAGGGGTGCGGGTCGCGGCACCGATGATGAAGATTCACACAGTCGCAGCGGGCGGCGGGTCGATCTGCCACTTTGACGGCACCCGCTTCAGGGTCGGGCCGGAAAGCGCCGGGGCGGATCCGGGGCCAGCCTGCTACCGCAAGGGCGGGTCGCTGACGGTGACCGACTGCAACCTGTTTCTGGGCCGGATCGACCCGGCGTTTTTTCCGGCCGTGTTCGGGCCGGAGGGCAACGCTCCGCTCGATCCGGTCGTGGCGCGTGCCCGGCTGGAAGAGATCGCCGCACAGCTACCCGAACCAAGACCGATCGAAGAAATCGCGGAAGGCTTCCTCGCCGTTGCGGTGGACAACATGGCCAACGCCATCCGCAAGATCTCGGTTGCGCGCGGTCACGATGTGACAACCTATGCGCTCGCCTGCTTCGGCGGTGCGGGCGGGCAGCACGCCTGCAGGGTCGCCGATGCGCTGGGTATGGAGACGGTGCTGGTCCATCCGCTCGCAGGGATGCTCTCGGCCTACGGCATTGGCCTTGCGCCGGTGAAGGCCATCCGTGAAGTCAGCCATGTGCGCCCGCTGGGCGAAAGCTTTGCTACCGTCCAGGCTTCGCTCGAGGACCAGGCGCGGCAGGACCTGCACGACCAAGGCATTGCTGACGAAGCCATCCGGATTGACAGCCGCGCAAGATTGCGGTTTGCCGGCAGTGACAGCCTGCTGGCCGTTCCTTGCGCCGATCCTGCCGCAATGGACGCAACCTTCCGCAAATTGCACCGCCAGCGCTTCGGCTATTCCGACGCGGAGGCGGCGATCATCGTGGAGGCATTGAGCGTCGAGGCCAGCGGGCAGGCAGTCGGGCTGTCAGCATCGGCCGTGCTGCACGAGGCTTTGGCTGATGCCGATGCCCACGTCGAAGCCGATGCCCTGATGCCGGGAGCCTGGAAGGTTTGTTCGCGCCGCGCCATGAAGGTCGGCGAATGCGGGACCGGGCCGCTGCTCATCATCGACCCCGGTTCGACCACTGTGGTCGAGGAAGGCTGGCAGGCCAGACTGGCCCATGAAGGAAGCCTGATCCTGACCCGCACCGCCCCGCTGGATCGCGAGCAAGCCGCGGGAACCGAGGTCGATCCGGTCCGGCTCGAGATTTTCAATAACCGGTTCATGGCTATCGCCGAGGAAATGGGCGTGGTGCTGCAATCGACCGCCACCTCGGTCAACATCAAGGAACGGCTCGACTTTTCCTGCGCGTTGTTTGATCGCAGAGGGGCGCTGATCGCCAATGCGCCGCACATTCCTGTGCATCTTGGCAGCATGGGCGACAGCATTGCGCGGGTAATCGAGGCGCGCTGCAGCCGCCGCGACGGTCGCGGTTTTCGGCGCGGCGATGCTTATGTGCTCAACGATCCCTATCGCGGCGGCACGCACCTGCCCGATATCACGGTGATCGTCCCGGTGTTCTACGACGATGAGATGAACGAACCCGACGCATTCGTCGCCGCGCGCGGGCACCATGCGGATATCGGCGGAATATCGCCCGGCTCGATGCCCCCCGACAGCCGCACGATCGCAGATGAGGGCGTCTTGATCGATAACGCCCTGCTGGTGGACGAGGGACATTTCGGTGAAGCGGCGATGCGCGAAATGCTCGGTTCCGGGCAATTCCCGGCACGCAATCCCGATCGCAACCTGTCCGACCTGCGCGCCCAGCTCGCCGCCTGCACGCGCGGCGCCGAACTGCTTCATGGCACAGCGCAGGAGCACGGGGCAGAGGCGGTGGCGGCCTATATGGATCACGTCATGGCCAATGCCGAGGAAAGCGTGCGGCGACTGCTCGGCCGGCTCGATGACGGCAGCTTCGCCTACGCAATGGACAATGGGGCCTGTATCAAGGTCGCCATCCGGATCGACCGGGCAAGCCGTTCGGCGGTGTTCGATTTCACCGGCACCAGCGATCAGCTGCCCGGCAATTTCAACGCACCGCGGTCGATCACCCGGGCGGCTGCGCTGTATGTGCTGCGCACGCTGATCGACGATGCGATTCCGATGAACGACGGCTGCCTGCGTCCGGTCGAACTGATCGTGCCCGAAGGCTCCATGCTCAATCCCCGGCCCGGCGCGGCGGTGGTCGCGGGCAATGTCGAGACCAGCCAGGTCGTCACCGACGCGCTGTTTGCCGCCACGCGCCGGCTTGCGCCGTCTCAGGGAACGATGAACAACTTCACCTTCGGCAACGAACACCATCAGTATTACGAGACGATCTGCGGCGGCTCGGGCGCAGGGCCAGACCATGACGGGACGAGCGCGGTGCAGACCCATATGACCAACAGCTGCCTGACCGATCCCGAGATCCTGGAGACCCGGTTGCCGGTGCGGCTTGAACGTTTCGCGATCCGGCGCGGGTCGGGCGGGGCCGGACGGCACAATGGCGGCGACGGGGTCGAGCGTTGCCTTACGTTTCTTCAGCCGATGCGCGCCAACATTCTTGCCAACCGCCGCCGAATTGCGCCGCGCGGCATTTGCGGCGGAGGGGATGCGATGCCGGGGCGCAACTGGGTCGCGCGGGCGAACGGCACCTGCGAGGAAATGGGGGCGACCGGATCGGCGCAGATGCAGCCTGGCGACAGTTTCGTGATCCTCACTCCCGGGGGCGGCGGTTTTGGAGAGGTATCGGAATGAATTACTGGCCGCTTCTTGGCATCGGCATCGTCGTTGCCGGCTTTGCCCTGCGCTTCAATCCGTTGCTGGTGGTCGTCGGCGCAGCGCTGACGACAGGCGTGTTGGCCGGGTTCGATCTGGTCGCGGTGATCGCAGCGCTGGGCAAGGCCTTCAACGATAATCGCTACATCTCGGTCACGTGGATCATCCTGCCGGTTATCGGCCTGCTCGAACGCTACGGCTTGCAGCAACGCGCCCGTGCGGTGATCGAGGGTATGCGGGGAGCGACCATGGGCAAGTTGCTGGTCGCCTATCTTTTCTTTCGGCAGCTGACTTCGGCGCTCGGCATGAAAGACATCGGCGGCCACCCACAAGCGGTCCGCCCGCTGGTCGCACCTATGGCCGAGGCGGCGGCGGTCAAGACCCATGGCGATCTGCCCGAGGCGGCACACGACGAGGTGAAGGCGATGGCCGCTGCAACCGACAATGTCGGACTGTTCTTCGGCGAGGACATCTTCTTCGCGATCGCCTCGATCCTGCTGATCCAGGGCGTGTTCGAAAGTGCAGGCTACCCGCTTACGCCGTTGCAGCTTTCGGTCTGGGCGATTCCGACGGCGATTTGCGCTTTCCTGATCCACGGCGGCCGCATTCTTGCTTTCGACCGCCGCTTGGGGAGCACGCGCAAGTGATCACTTACGAGTGGCTCTACGCGCTGGCGGGAGCGGCCTTTGCCCTGTGGGCGCTGCTGAGCTTGCGCGACCGGCGTTGGGGCAATGCCGGTTTCTGGGCCCTGTTGGCGGCGAGTTTCCTGCTGGGCAGCCACGTCTCCGATCTCGTCAACGGACTGCTGGTGCTGGCGATGGTGGCGATTGCGGGAGCCGGAAGGCTTACACGGAGCGATTCGGTGACAACCACGCCCGAGGAACGGCAAGTGCTTGCGGCGCGGCTCGGCAACCGTTTGTTCCTGCCAGCCCTCGTGGTGCCCCTGGCAGCGGTCGCGGGGACGCTGCTCTACAATTACACGCCGTTCGGGGAGACCGGCCTGTTCGAGGTGCGGCGCGAAACACTGATCCTGTTCGGGTTGGGCGTGGTGGCGGCGCTGGCGGGGGCGATGGCGTGGCTACGCTCGCCGCTACTGGCTCCGGCCGAGGAAGGGCGGCGCATGCTTGATTCGATCGGCTGGGCGGCGATCCTTCCGCAGATGCTGGCGGCACTCGGTGCGGTGTTCGCGCTTGCCGGCGTGGGCGAGGTCATCGGTGGCCTTGCAACCGAGATCATCCCCGGCAGCAGCGTTTTCCTGACAGTCGTCGTCTTTGCGCTGGGCATGGCGCTGTTCACGGTCATTATGGGCAATGCCTTTGCCGCCTTTCCGGTCATGGCAGCGGCGATCGGCATTCCGCTACTGGTCGAGCAGTATGGCGGCGACCCGGCCGTGATCGGCGCAGTGGGTATGCTTGCCGGCTTTTGCGGAACGCTGTTGACCCCGATGGCAGCCAACTTCAACATCGTCCCGGCTGCGCTCCTTGAGCTGAAAGACCAGAATGGGGTGATCCGCCAACAGATCGGGACCGCTCTTCCGCTGTTGGGCTGCAATATCCTGATCATCTATGTTGGGGCGTTCTTATTATGGAACTGACCGAAGGCATCGCCCGAAATTACGCAAGGATTGCGCTGGGCCATGTCGCACGGCCCTATCCCTGCAAGGACGATCATGTCTTCGAAAGCGACCAGGACGCCCGTCCCCCGCGCCTGGCCCATCCGGCGTTCTTCGGCAGCTTTGACTGGCACAGCTGCGTGCACGGATGGTGGACCTTGCTGACCTTGAGGCGCCGCTTTCCGGACATGCCCGAAGCCGCATCCATCGAGGCGCTGGCCAGCGAAACCTTTACAGATGCGAAGCTCGCGATCGAACTGGCCTACCTCGACCGGCCGATGTCGCGTGGCTTCGAGAGGCCCTACGGATGGGGCTGGCTGCTGTATCTGCATCTTGAAGCTGAACGGCATCATGATCGCGAATGGGCAGCCCGTCTTCAACCACTGGCTCAGGCTTTCGCGGCGCGCTTGTGCGACTATCTCGGAATCCTGACTTACCCGATTACCGTCGGTACACACTCCAACACGGCCTTTGCGCTGATCCTCGCGCGGCGATGGGCGGCCGGTCGCGATAAGGCGCTGGAGGCCCGGATCGACGAATGGGCCGAGCGGGCCTTTGGTGACCGCACGGATTATCGCGGGTGGGAGCCGGCTGGCGATGAATTCCTCTCTCCCGTCCTCACTACGGCACTCCTGATGACCGAGGTCCGTTCACGGCCGGCATTCGCGCCCTGGTTCGAGGCACTGGTGATTGCCAATGGCTGGCTGACCCGAGAATGCCGCCCGGTGATCGTTTCCGATCGCACCGACGGCAAGATCGCCCATCTCGATGGTCTCAATCTCAGCCGCGCCTGGTGCCTGCGCGTGATCGCCGATACGCTTGACGATCAGGGGACCCGGAACGCGCTGATGGATATTCCGGACGAACATCTCGAGACCGCCCTGCCGCATGTCGCAGGCGATTACATGGGAGAGCACTGGCTTGCCAGTTTCGCCATTCTGGCGTTGACCGCGCCGACCCGAGCCTAGGCAATGTCCGGCAGGCCTGTGCAGCCAGGCCGAGCACCGCCTGACCCGTCGCGAAAGAATTCTGACTTCCCGCCCATCAAGACGACCCGTGAATTCTGCCAATCCTGACTTCGATTGCAAACGCAGGTGCAATCGCGATCGCAGGGCCGGGGTAGACCGCCGTCAGGCAAAGGAGTTGGTGTCTTCCATGAGCATGGCTGCAAACTCCGAGTATGAATCGTCAAAAGGCTGGCTGCCCAAATGCTGGCTGGTCGTCAATCCGTCCAGCGGAAGCAATGACGAAAGCTCGACAGTCACCGTCGCTGCCGAAATGCGGCAGCGCGGTTTGCAGGTCGATCGCGTCATTGCCTTCCCCGATCAGGATCTGCCGGACCCGGTCGCGCTCGACGCTGCCGGGGTCGGGCTGGTCGTCAGCTACACCGGCGACGGCACCGTCAACACGCTGATCAACCGGCTGACCGGGTGGGGCGGCGCGGTGCTGGTGCTGCCGGGCGGGACCATGAACCTGTTGTCGCGCCGCCTGCATCGCGAACTCAATGTCGGCGCGATCCTTGAACTGGTTGCCGGGGGCGGCGCGCGTGCTCGTCGCCTCGATGGTGTGCGCACCCAAACCGGGATGGCACTGGCCGGGCTGCTGGTCGGTCCGGGCACCTCCTGGAGCCGGGTGCGCGAATCGATGCGCAGTCTGGCACTGGCCGAGATGGCGAGCGAAACGATCGAGGCGATCCAGCAAACGGCCACCGGCCCCAATGTCCTGGCGCCAGACAACCGGCTGAGCCGCAAGGACGGCTATCCCCTGATCGAGCTGTCCCCAGGTGAGCATGGCATACAGATCGACGGCTATTTCGCCGAGAACGCGTTCGACATTGCCGGACAGGCCTGGGCCACCGTGCGCCGAAGGTTCCGCGAAGGCCCCCATGACCGGCTCGGCCTGGCCGAGGCCATTGTGCTGTCCAGCATCGACGGCAGCCCGCTCGCCTGCCTGATCGACGGCGAGCCGGCCGAATGCCCGTCGCCGTTCCGCTTCGCTGCGGAGCCGTGCGGCGTGGACCTGCTGGCGACAGCGCATGACCTCTGACCGGCTGCGCCTGTTTCACCTGTCCGACATCCATTTCGGGCTGGAGGACAAGGCCGCGCTCGACTGGGTCCGGCGCGAGATTGCTGCGGACCGGCCTGACGCGGTGGTGATCACCGGGGATCACACGATGCGCGCGCGCCACCACGAATTCGCCGCCGCGACCCGGTGGATCACCGCGCTCGACGTGCCGGTGACGATCAGCATCGGCAATCACGACCTGCCCTATTTCAACCTGATCGAACGGTTTTTCGATCCCTACAAGCGGTTCAAGGGGATGCAGGCGCTGGTCGAACGCGAGCTTGACCTTCCCGGTCTCGTGATCGTTCCGCTCAAGACCGTGCGTCGCTGGCAGCCGCGCTTCAACTGGTCAAAGGGATGGGTGACCCGGCCGGCGCTTGCGCGCTGTCTCAATGCGCTCGACCGTCTTCCGGCCGGAACGCGGGCACTGATCGCAGTGCATCACCCGCTGCGCGAGGCCGGCACGCATGGCACGGCGCTCACCCACGGCGGCGAGCACGCACTGCGCGAACTGGCCCGGCGGCGGGTGCTGGGGGTCTTGTCCGGGCATGTCCATGATGCCTTCGATATCGCCGAGCCGACCGGCGCAGGGTCGATCCGCATGATCGGGGCGGGCACCCTGTCGCACCGCACCCGCTCGACCCCGCCGAGCTTCAACGAATTGCACTGGGACGGGGCCGAGCTCGCCGTCACGGTGCGCAACCTCGAAGACATAGCGACGCGCGACATGATGATCGCCGATGTGCCCGAGGATGCGATGCCGCCGCGTACGCCGGATGAACCCGTCGCACCGGTCGGCCGGGTGCCGAAGGTCGATCCTCCGGTCCACTGAGCCGCCAGCCTCACATGGGTTAGGGACGGCCGGCACCCCCTCACCCACACCATGCCGGGTCTGAAGGACCCTGGCCCCGAAGGATATCGGCGCTGCATCGAGCCCAGAGGAGGCGTGGACACCGGGATGCAGCCGCGATTGCTCAAGCTGCTCGACGACACCCGGTCGAGCTACTGGTTCATCCCCACGCTCATGGCGCTTGGCGCACTCGCGCTCGGCATCGGGGTGGTCTATCTCGATGTCCAGGTGGGGTCCGAATGGCTGACCGATTTCGGCTGGTACCAGTCCAACACTGCCGATGGCGCACGCGAGGTGCTGTCGACCATCGCCGGCTCGGCGATCACGGTCGCGGGCGTGGTGTTTTCGATCACCATCGTCTCGGTGTCCTTCGCCGCCGGGCAATATGGTCCGCGCGTGCTCACCAATTTCATGCGCGACCGCGGCAACCAGATCACGCTCGGCACCTTCATCGCCACCTTTCTCTATTGTATCATCGTCCTGCGCACGATCCGCGGTGGGCCCGACGAGCGCGAATTCGTGCCCGATCTGGCGATCATGATCGCGCTCGTGCTCGCCCTGTGCTCGATCGCGGTGCTGATCTTTTTCATTCACCACGTGCCGCAGAGTATCCACGCCAACACCGTGGTCGCCCGGATCGGCCGCCAGCTGATCGACGCTTTCGACCGCGTCTATCCCGAATCGATCGGCAAGGGCGGACCGGGGACAGAGGCGGACACGCAGCAAGTCCCTCCGGGGCTGCGACACGGTGAAAGACAGGGCAGTGATACGGCGCCTGGGGTGCTCGCAATCCGCTCGCCGCGGACCGGCTATATCGAGGCGATCGACGACGGCCAGCTGATGAAGATCGCCCACGCCGCCGACCTGATCGTGCGCCTCGATTGCCGTCCCGGAGACTTCATCCATCGCGGGCGGGTGTTCGCCCATGCCTGGCCTGCCAGCCGGGCCGACGACAAGGCCATTGCCGCCATCGCGGACGCCTTCGCGGTCGGGACCCGGCGCACGCCGATGCAGGACACCCGCTTCCTGATCGACGAGCTGGTCGAAGTGGGAACGCGCGCGCTGTCTCCCGGCGTCAACGACCCCTTCACCGCGATCGCCTGCCTCGATTGGCTGGGCGCGGGCCTTTCGCAGCTGGCCCGCAGGACCATCCCCAGCCCGCTGCGCAGCGATCAGGACGGCGCGTTGCGGGTGATCGCCCTGCCGCTCGGGTTCGAGGATTTTCTGGACCTCGCGTTCGGGCAGTTCCGGCAATATCTCGCAAGCGACCGCAACGCGGCAGTCCATGCGCTGCGCACGATCGCGCGTATTGGTGCCGACTGCGCGGATCCGGCACGCCGTGCGAGCCTGCGCATCGAGGCGCGGGCGCTGGCCGTGCTGGCGCGCGAAAGTCTCTGCGCCGAACTCGGCCACGATGTCTCAGGCGCCGCGGCCGAGTGCGAGGCGCTGCTGGCGGAGGGGGCGGCACATTGAGCGCTAGCCTGCGCCTCACCGCCGCGCTGTGCCTGCTGCTGGCAGCGCTCGTCCCGCCGGCCGTGCGCGCACAGGACGATTTCGCCACGGTGCGGCTCGACGGGCAGCCGGTGTTTCAGGTCGGTCCGGGCAGCGACGGCGGCGATCCGCGCGAGCGGGCGCGGCGGATCGAACAACGGCTGACCGGCCTGCTGCGCAATCTTGATGCGCTGGGGCAACCTGTCGCCCGGCAGACCCGCGCGGGCTGGACGGTGAGCGTCTCGGGCGTGCCGGTGGTTACGATCACCCCGCGTGATGCCGAAGACAATCTGGCGAGCCCGCCGGCGCTTGCCCGGCAATGGGCAGGGAGCCTAGAGCAGGCGTTCGCCCGTGCCCGCGAGCGGCGGCTCGGCTGGGGCGGTCGCTTCGGCGCCGAGACCCGCGCTTCGGCCGAGGCGGCGTTCGGACGGCTCGCCGAATCGACGGCGCGGATCGTGCCGCGCGCGCTCGCCGCACTGGCGGTCATGGCACTGTTCTGGGCCATCGCCCGCGCGATCCGCTGGCTGCTGATCTTCGTGTTCCGGCGCGTGATCGAGGATGTGACGGTCGAAAGCCTGATCAAACAGCTCGCCTATTACGCGATCCTGACTGCCGGCTTCTTCGTCGCGCTTGATGCCCTGGGCTTCGATCCCGGCACGGTGGCCGCCGGGATCGGCCTGACCGGCGTGGTGCTGGGCTTTGCCCTGCGCGATGTCTTGTCGAATTTCGTTTCGGGTCTGCTGCTGCTGGTTCTGCGTCCGTTCGAGATCGGCGACCAGATCGTCGTCGGCGAGCTTGAGGGGAGCGTTGAGCGGATCGAATTGCGGGCGACCCGGCTGCGCGCTTACGACGGGCGGGTCATGCTGGTGCCCAATGCCGAGGTCTTCACCTCGCGCATCGTCAACAACACCGCCGACCCGGTCAGGCGCGGCAAGGTCGCGGCGTGGCTCGGTTACGATGCCGACCTTGCGCTCGCTCTCACGGTGGCCCGCGACGCGGCGGGCACGGCGCCGGGCGTTCTGCGCGATCCCTCGCCTGCGGTGCGGATCGAGGAGCTGGGCCAGGACGATATCGTTCTGGAAGTGACGTTCTGGACAGATTCCCGCCGTTCGGACTTCAAGAATACCGCATCGGCGGTGCGGATTGCGCTGGTTCGGGCCTTTTGCGAGGCAGGTATCGCGCTGCCCGAACCCGACCTCAGGTTGCTGCGCCCGCATGATCCGCAAGAATGGCGCGAGGCACTGACAACACCCGGCTCCGGCCGGGGCAAGCGGGTGTAGCAGGCTTATTGTCCGGCCGAGAAAGAGCGACTGGTGGCAGCATAACAACGGCTCGTCCGCTCTTTCGTTGTGCCGCTTCTGGCAGGGCCTAGCTTGACGCATCACCACCCCGCCTGAGGAGAGAATCCATGAAATTCGCGCTTGCCGCATCGACTGCCTTTGCCCTTGCTCTTGTCACCGCCGGACCGCTGACGGCGCAGGATGCATCGACCGGCGCGGCCGCATCTGCTGAAGCTGTCCAACCCGGCACCTCAGTGTTCGGCCCGGACGGCGCCGAAATCGGTACGATCGTCGCGGCAGAAGGCGAGGCCGTGCTGATCAAGGTGGGCGACCGCAATGTCCCGATCGCGCGCACGGCATTGAAAGCTGGAGCCAATGGCGCGACGCTTCCGCTGACCCGCGAGCAGCTCACGGCGGAGTTCGACCAGCAAGTCGCCGCCTACCGCGCCAAGCTCGACAGTGCTGTCGTCGCCGGCGCTGAGGTGCGCACTGCCGACGATAGGTCGCTCGGTACGATCGCGGCGGTGGCCGAACAGGGCGTTCAGGTCACCGGGCCTGCGGGGTCGATGACCCTGCCGCTCGAAGCGCTCGCGCTCGATCGCGAAGGCTCTGTCCGCGTGCAGGCGACGATGGAGCAGATCCGGCAGGCTGCGGCAGCCGCCGCACCGGCGCAATAAAAGGGGGCCGAACCATGCGTTGGCCCGTCATTCTCACCTCTGTCGCTCTGGTCGCCTGTGGATCGCCCGATACTCCCGATGCCGACGAGCCTGCCGATCAGGCGCAGGTTGAAGAAGCCTCGCTCGCCCCTCCGCGGGCGCCCGAGTTTCGCGCTGCCTGGGCAGAGCAATGCCCGGATGCGCCCGAGATCGGCAGCGTCGTGTGTCAGGCGGAAGGTCTGGGCGGCGAAGTCTTCGCTTGCGACTTTGCCCTTGGCGAGGACGAGTATCGCCGCAACACCGCCGACCTCGTTCAAAGTAACGGGCGGTGGATGCTGGCCGAGCCCGAAACCGCGTGCGACAGCGCCGGGTAATAGCGCTCTGCCTCCCTGAAGGGTCGCCCTGCCCCGATCCCCGGAACTGCCTCCGAAGGTCGCTGTTCGGGAGAGATAGCTGATGGGAGACGACAAAATGTACGGATGGGCTTTTACTCTCGCGATTATCGCCCTTGTGGCCGCAGTTCTCGGGTTCGGCGGCATTGCCGGCGCATTGGTGGATATTGCGCTGATCATCTTTGTTCTGGCGCTGATCGCAAGCCTCCTGCTGTTCGTGATGGGCTGGAAGGCGGCCAAGGGCATTTCGAACCGGCTCTGACAGAGCCATTCAACGGAATTGCGTGCGGATCGGCCAATGGAGTGGCCGATAAGCCAAAAGACTCACAGGGTCTGCCCGTCGTCGAGCACGAAGTCGGTGCCGGTCACAAACTCGGCTGCGTCCGAACACAGGAACAGCATCATCGCGTCCAGCCCCTGTTCGTCCATCAGCCGCCGCTTGGGGAACCGTGCGATCTGCCTCTTGCCGGGCTCGGTATCGAACCACGCCTCATTGATGGCGGTGCGGATATAGCCGGGAGAGACGGTGTTGACGTTGATCCCGGCCCGCGCCCATTCGCGCGCCATGCTGCGCCCGGCCTGCACCACGCCCGCCTTGCTGGCGGCATAGGCAACGAGGCCGGGGGACGGCTCGAATGCGGTGATCGAGGCGATCAGGACGATCCGGCCTCTGGTCACACCGTGCGCCATCATCCGCTTCGCCCCTTCGCGCGCGGTCAGGATCGCGCCCTTGAGGTTGATCGCCAGCGTCTGCGCGATGTCGTCTTCGGAAATGGTCGTCGCCATCCCGGCGCCGTCCACGCCCGCATTGGCGATCACGGTGTCGACCGGGCCGAAGGCGGCTTCTGCGGCATCGAATCCGGCGATGATGTCAGCTTCGCGCCCGACATCCATCTGTACCGGGCAGGCGTTGCCGGCGATCCGGTCGGCAAGCTCCTCCAGCCGCTCGATCCGCCGCGCTCCCAGTGCGACCTTCGCGCCGCTGACCGCGAGGATCCGCGCGAACCGCATGCCAAGGCCCGACGACGCGCCGGTGATCAGCGCGGTGCGCCCTGTCAGTTCGAAGGAAAAGCCCATTTGCCTTCCTTAGCTGCGGGCAGTTCCCCGTCGATAGATTTCTGCAAGGGAGCCTGGAAATGCCGCACCCGGCAGCGGAGGCACGGCCAAGCCGCGCGCTTCGGCAACGACCGGCCAACGACCGGCTAACGACTCGCCAACGACCCGCCAGCTTGACCCGCTTGCCTGCGGGGTGGATAGAACGGCTGCGATGCTCTCCCAGAAGACCCGCTACGCCATTCGCGCGATGCAGCATCTGGCCGACCATTACGGCGAGGGGCCGGTGCAACTTGCGGCCATTGCCGAGCAGCAGAAAATCCCGCCCAAGTTTCTGACCGTGATCCTGTCGGAGCTGACCCGGTACGGCCTGGTTGCCTCGCTGCGCGGGCGCGACGGGGGGTATTGGCTGGCGATCCCGCCGGTCGACATCACTTATGGCGACCTGATCCGGCTGATGCGCGGCTCGCTGGCGCTCGTGCCCTGCGCCAGCCGCTCGGCGCACGAGAAGTGTCGCAATTGCGTGGCGGAGGGCGACTGCCGGACCCGGGCATTGATGCTCGACGTGCGCGACCGGACGGCGCAGATCCTCGACGCGATCCGACTGTCCGATCCGATCGCCCCGGTGCCGGCCTTCGGCAAGGACGAGGTCTGAGCAGGGGCGCGATGCCGCTTTGGCCGCTAAAGTGCACCTTTCGTCACAAGACACGAAATCTGTTCCGCAAGACTATTGTCTAGTAAATCACTTGAGTTTAACTCCCGTACGCCGGCATCCCCCGCGCAGGAAGAACCATCCGATGCCGGACCTTGCCTCGCTTCTTTCCGACCTTGCGCCCTTCATCGCGATCGGCCTTGCTGCCCAGATGATCGACGGGGCGCTGGGCATGGCGTTCGGCGTCATCACCCAGACCCTGCTGGTCAGTGCGCTCGGCGTACCGCCCGCGACCGCTTCGGCCAGCGTCCATCTGGTCGAGCTGTTCACCACCGGCGCATCGGGATCGAGCCACATCTGGCAGCGCAACGTCGATTGGGGCCTGTTCTGGCGGCTGGTTCCGTTCGGTGTGCTGGGCGGGGTGAGCGGGGCTTATCTGCTGTCCAGCATCGACGCTTCGGCGGCGCGGCCGTTCGTCATGATCTATCTCGCGGGGATCGGATTCTACCTGCTGTGGAAGGCGATCCGGCTGGCCAGGCCCCGGTTCGAGGATCCGCGCTACACCCGCCCGCTGGCGGTCGTCGGCGGCTTTCTCGATGCGGCGGGCGGCGGGGGCTGGGGGCCGGTGGTAACCTCGAACCTGCTGATCCAGGGCGGCAATCCGCGCAAGATCATCGGCACGGTCAATTCGGCCGAGTTCCTGCTGACCCTGTCGATCTCGCTCACCTTCCTGCTGACGCTGGGCTTTGCCGCCTTCACGCTGATAACGGTAGGCCTGATCATCGGCGGCGTCATCGCAGCGCCCTTCGGCGCGATGCTGGCCAGCCGGGTCCAGCCCCGCGTCTTGCTGCTGGCAGTGGCGGTGGTGCTGATCGCGACCAGTTCCTACAGCATCTGGAGAGCATGGCCGATCATCTAGCCCGGCAGAGGGGAGAGGCCGCAGCCGCTCAGCCTACCGCCATGTTGTCGATCAACCGGGTGCCGCCGATCCGCGCGGCGACCAGCAGCCGGGCGGGCCGGCCGGTCAGCGCGTCCAGCGGCGCGAGCGTGTCGGCATCGGCCAGCACGGCATAGTCGACGCTGGCAAAGCCGCCCGCGACCAGCGCCTGCTCCAGCCCGGCCAGCGCTCCTGCCACCGGCGCGCCGCCTGTGATCGCGGCCATCGCCGCCTTCATCGCGTGCGGCAGGGTCGCGGCGGCGGCGCGCTGCGGCGGCGAGAGGTAGCGATTGCGGCTGCTCATCGCCAACCCGTCGGCCTCGCGCACGGTCGGCACGCCGATGATCGCGTCGACATGGGGCCGGGTCAGGTCGAGATCGCGCGCCATCGCCCGGATCACCGCAAGCTGCTGGAAATCCTTCTCGCCGAACAGCGCGACATCAGGCGCGACCTGGTTGAACAGCTTGCACACCACCGTCGCCACCCCGTCGAAATGGCCGGGCCGCGCCGCGCCGCACAGCCCCTCGCTCACGCCCGCCACGCTCACATTGGTGGCAAATCCGGGCGGGTACATCGCCGCGGCCTCCGGCGCCCACAGCAGCGCGCAGCCTTCGCCCTCCAGCATCGCCGCATCTTGTGCAAGCTGGCGGGGATAGGCATCCAGATCCTCGTTCGCGCCGAACTGCCTGGGGTTCACGAAGATCGATGCGACCACATGATCCGCCTCGGTCCGCGCCCGGCGCACCAGCGTCAGGTGGCCTTCGTGCAACGCGCCCATTGTCGGCACCAGCGCGATCCGCCCGCCGCCTTCACGCAGGCCGGAAACCGCATTTCTCAACACATCGCGGGTCGTCGCAATTTGCACGCCTTGTCCCCTGCCGGTAGAAGCTGCGCCATGCCTAGCCGCGCGCCGCCGCTTTTCAAAGCGGGGTGGCCGGGCAGGCTCACACGACAAGAGGTACGCAACCACGATGGCCAGCAACGCCCCCGCCCGGCGGACCCCCGGCAAGGCCCACCGCATTGTTTTCGCCAATGAAAAGGGCGGCACAGGCAAATCGACCACGGCGGTTCATGTCGCCGTGGCGCTGGCCTATCTCGGCGCGCGGGTCGCGTCGATCGACCTCGATCCGCGCCAGCGCACCATGCACCGCTATATCGAAAACCGCCTCGCCACGCTGGAAAAGCGGCGGCTGACCCTGCCGACTCCCGATTGCGAGGTGTTCCGGGGCGAGACGCCGGACGAATTGCTCGGTGCGATCAGCCGGCTTGAAGCGACCAGCGACTTCCTGGTGATCGACAATCCGGGGCGCGACGATCCGCTCGCCCGGATCGCGGTCGAACAGGCCGATACGCTGGTGACCCCGATGAACGACAGCTTCGTCGATTTTGACCTGATCGGGCAGGTCGATGCCGAAACCTTCAAGGTGCGCAAACTGTCCTTCTTCGCCGAACTGGTATGGGAAGCGCGGCTCAGGCGCAGCCGGATGACGATCGAACAGCAGCGCCCGGAGATGGACTGGATCGTGGTCCGCAACCGCACCGGCCATGTCGAGGCGCGCAACATGGCGCGCTTGCAGAAGGCGCTGACCGAAATGTCGAAGCGGGTCGGCTTCCGCGTTGCGCACGGCCTGTCCGAACGGGTGATCTACCGCGAGCTGTTTCCCTCGGGCCTGACCCTGCTCGACAAGGGGCATCTGGGGGAGCTCGGCACCAGCCACCTGGTCGCCCGGCAGGAACTGCGCGCGCTGGTGAAAGCGCTGGCCCTGCCCGAGTTCGAGCGGGCGCCCACCGTGCTGGCGGTGGCCTGACCCGGTGCTGCGTTATGTCATCATCATCGCCGCGCTGGCCCTGCTGTGCCGCTGGGCGCTGGGCAAGTGGCCGTGGGATTACCTGCGCGGACCCTCGGCGCGCGATGCCGCGCTGGCGCGCGCGCGGCTGCTGCTGGGAGTGGAGGAAGGCGCAGCCCATCAGGAGATCGTCGCCGCGCACCGCCGGCTGGTGGCGCTGGTCCATCCCGATCGCGGCGGCAGCAATGCGGCGGTCCACGAAGCCAATGACGCGCGCGACCTGCTGCTCGGCGCGTCGCCGGGTGGGGGCACTCGGTTGGCCGATTCTCCGCCTACGGACGACCCGCTCTAGGCCATAGCGGAGTTGACACAATTCCGGTCCAGTCGCAGGCCGGTTGCGGTGCCGAGCCGACCCCGAACCACAGGAACCACGATCCCATGAGCCACGATTTCCACCCCTCCGTGCTGCGCGAATACGATATCCGCGGGATTATCGGCGAAACACTGGGCGCGGATGATGCGCGCGCGATCGGGCGCGCCTTTGCGACGCTGCTGCGCGAATCGGGCGGCAAGACCGTCGCGGTGGGTTATGATGGGCGGGTCAGTTCGCCGATGCTCGAACACGCGCTGATCGAGGGCCTGACCGCAAGCGGCTGCGATGTGGTGACCGTCGGCATGGGGCCAACCCCGATGCTGTACTACGCCGAAGCCTCAACCGAACAGGTGGATGGTGGCATTCAGATAACTGGCAGCCACAATCCCCCCAATTACAACGGCTTCAAGATGGTATTTCAGGGGCGTCCGTTCTTCGGCGCCGACATCCAGAAGCTCGGGGAACTGGCAGCACGTGGCGCGTTCGTCGATGGGGCGGGGCGTGTGACGAGCCGCGACATCATGGGCGAGTATGTCGAGCGCCTGCTCGAAGGACTCGCCGGGATCGACCCCGCTTCGCTCGCCAATCTGAAGGTCGGCTGGGATAACGGCAACGGCGCCGCTGGCCCGGCGCTCGAAGCGCTGACCGCCCGGCTGCCCGGCGAACACCATCTGCTCTTTACCGAAGTTGACGGACATTTTCCAAACCACCATCCTGATCCGACTGTCGAAGCCAATCTCGCTGATTTGCAGGCGTTAGTCGCCCAGAAGAACCTCGATTTCGGTGTGGCTTTCGATGGCGATGGCGACCGGATCGGAGCGATCGACGGCACCGGCCGGGTGATCTGGGGCGATCAACTGCTGATGATCTATGCCGAGGATCTGCTCAAGACCCGCCCGAATGCGACGATTATCGCCGATGTGAAGGCCAGTCGCGCGCTGTTTGATCACGTCCGGGCGCTGGGCGGGGAACCGCTGATGTGGAAGACCGGCCACTCGCTGATCAAGTCCAAAATGAAGGAAACCGGGGCGCCGCTGGCGGGCGAGATGAGCGGACACGTGTTTTTTGCCGATGATTATTATGGGTTTGACGATGCGCTCTATGCCGGCGTCCGGCTGGTGGCGGCCTCGGCGCGGCTGGGCAAATCGGTGACCGAATTGCGCGGGGCGATGGCGCCGATGCTCAACACCCCGGAAATGCGCTTTCAGGTCGACGAGACCCGCAAGTTCGCCGCCATCGCCGAAGTGACCGAGCGGCTGACCACCAATCCCGGCCCCGGGGTCGAGGAAGTCAACGCCACCGATGGCGTGCGGGTCAACACCGCCGATGGCTGGTGGCTGCTGCGCGCATCGAACACGCAGGACGTGCTGGTTGCCCGCGCCGAAAGCGAAACCGCCGACGGGCTGGAGCGCCTGCTGGCGCAGATCGACGAGCAATTGGCCTTATCGGGGCTGGAACGCGGCGACAGTGTGGGGCATTAGAAGCGGCGCAATAACAGGGGACTTCAGATGACTTGCCGCCGCATTTTCTCCGCCGCCGCCGGGTTCGCCGCCCTTGCGCTGGCCCCTCAGCCGCTCGCCGCGCAGGACCAGCCGGACAGCATGGCGGCGCTGGAACCGATGGCGGACCTGTTCGCCGGGCTGTTCCAGGCCGAACCGCTCACGCCCGAACAGGCGGCGCGCGTGCCTGCCGCGGGGGTGCTGGTCGCCACCATGCTGCCCGAGGGCTTCTATGCCGAGATGATGGGCGAGATGATGGACGGGATGCTTGGCCCGATGCTCGGCATGTTCAGCGGCGAGACCGGCGCGACCATTGTGCTGCAATCGCGGCTCGCCATCGCGCCCGAGGTGCTCGAAGAGCTTCCGGGCGAACAGAAGGTGGAACTGGCGACCCTGCTCGACCCCGGTTTTGCCGAGCGCGGGCGGTTGATGAGCCAATTGCTGGGCGGGGTGATGACCGAGACTGCGGTGATCATCGAGCCCTTGTTCCGCGAAGGGCTGACCAAGGCCTATGCCGCACGCTTCGACGATGCCCAACTGGCCGATATCGGCACCTTCTTCGCCACCCCGACCGGGCAGCTTTACGCCCGCGAGAGCATCCGCCTGATGGCCGATCCGCAGGTGATGGGCGCGAGCATGCAGGCCATGCCGGCGATGATGGGCAATATCGGCAACATCACCGCCGAACTGGAAGCAGCGATGGCGCAGCTTCCGGCGGAGAGGTCCTTCGCGGACCTGTCCCGGGCCGAACGCGCCCGGCTGGCCGAGGTGCTGGGCATGAGCCAGGACGAGCTTGGCGGCATGATCAGCGCACCGGCGGCCATGACGACCGACGCGGGCGAGGCTGGCTTCTGATCGCGGCTTGCGGGCGGGGCGGTCAGCCGCCACATCGCTGAGGTGACCGCTTCCCTCCCTGCCCCCGGCCCGCCGCTCGATCTGCCGCCCGAGATCGCCGCGTGGTTCGCACTGCGCGGGTGGCGGGTGCGGCGGCACCAGTGGGCCATGCTGGAGAAAGCCCGGCGGGGCCGCGATGCGCTGCTGGTGGCCGATACCGGCGCGGGCAAGACGCTGGCCGGTTTCCTGCCGACCCTGTGCGACTTTGCGCCCTCTGGCGGAGCGCCGCCGCCTGATGGCTTGCACACGCTCTACGTCTCCCCCTTGAAGGCGCTGGCGCAGGATGTGAAGCGCAACCTGCTCACCCCGATCGAGGATATCGGGCTGCCGATCCGGGTCGAGACCCGCAGCGGCGATACTCCGTCGGACCGCAAGAAGCGCCAGCGCGAGCGGCCCCCGCACGTGTTGCTGACCACGCCCGAAAGCCTGTCGCTGCTGCTGTCCTATCCCGAAAGCGCGGACCTGTTCGCCAGCCTCAGACGCATCGTGATCGATGAGGTCCACGCCTTCGCCACCGACAAGCGCGGGGACCTCCTGGCATTGAGCCTCGCCCGGTTGCACACGCTCGCCCCGCAGGCGCAACGGGTGGCGCTGTCGGCGACGCTGGCCAATCCGGCGGCGTTTCAGGAGTGGCTCGCGCCCCAGATCGCCGACGGCACCGGCGAGATCCGCGCCGCCGACCTGGTGCTGGGCGAGCCGGGGGCCGAGCCCGAAGTCGAGATCCTGCTCCCCATCGCAGAACGCATTCCCTGGGGTGGGCATGCCGGGCGCTGGGCGGTGGGGCAGCTTTACGAGGCGATCAAGGCAAACCGCACCACGCTGGTCTTCACCAACACGCGCTTTCTTGCGGAATACATCTTCCAGTGCCTGTGGGATGAGAACGCCGATCACCTGCCGATCGGCATCCACCACGGCAGCCTTTCGGTCGAGG
>DAIQNP010000010.1:0-20584 GCA_036788335.1 Erythrobacter sp. | reverse complement strand
AAGTCCAGCGGTTGGGCGCACCGCGCACCTGGATATAGCGCGCCTGCCCCTGATCGAGTTGCACCGCGACGCCCGGCAGACGAGCCAGAGCGGCGGCGATGTTTTCGTCAGGGAAACGGCCGACCGAGTCCGATGTGGCGACATCGGCAACATTGAGCGCCGCCCGCTTGATCGCCGTGGCATTGTCGAGCGCATCGCGGATCGAGCCGGTGACGACGATGACGTTGTTAGACTCGTCTTCGCTTTCGGCACCGGATTGGGGCGAGACGGTGTCCTGCGCGGTGGCTGGCAGCGCGAGCAGCAAGGCCCCCAGCCCTCCGCTGCTAAGTACACCAGCCCGGAAACACTTGGTGAGACGCGACATCGACGATACCCCTGTTGCCCTGATTCGCAATCCAGTTAGAACGCTTGTAAGTAACATGGGTTACAGTGACACGGACGGTTTGAAGAACCGACCAAAGCAAGGGTCTTTTACCGCAATCACGCGCCAAAGGTCGCAAAACGATCGTAAATCGAATAGGAAAACGACATAAATCCTACACAATTCCGCCTGATTAAAGCCATGCTCGACACATGGTGTAACGAGCCCAAAGACACGGTCTCGGTGCGGATCGTGGTTCAGAGGGCTGCCGCCGCGCCGTCCTCGATCCATTATCACTTCGGCAGTTTGGAACGATTGTATCTCGCCGCTTCACGCGCTGCTCTGGGTGAGGGGCAGGCATGGATGGCAGCGAGGCTGATGCAGATCGACGCACTGGCCGGGGAGCCGGTTCCGCCCGCTTTGCAGGCATCCATGATTGCTTCGACCATTGCCGATTGGACAATCGGGCAGCGGCGATTGGCTATGGCCTGGCGCCATGCCCCTGACGCAGACTGGCAAGCGGCGTGGGACGAATTCTGGACCCGCCATGCGACAATCCTCGGCCTTGGAGAACACACTGAGTGCCTCGCCTGCTTCGCTGCGGGGGAGGCTGCGCGTCATCTGCTGGTTTGGAATCAGCCGCTCGACCGTGCTTTGCTCGAAGAGACCACCGCGGCCTTGACGCTATGGCTGAGCGAGCAACGCTTCGGGACGGAAGGTGTTCGCCTTGCTTATCGAGCGCTCACCCAGCGCGGATATGATGAGCCTTTTATGCATCAGAATGAGCTGACAGGGGGCATAGCCGATGCGGCCGCCGTTCTGCTGGCCGAAAAAGGCCATGCCGGCGTGACATACCGCGCGGTTGCCGCGCGGGCCGGGGTCACGCTCGGCAAAGTCATTCATGTCTTCGGCACCAAAAGCGCCCTTCTCCACGCAGCCCTGCACCGTCTCTACGAACGCGAGGCCTTGCGCGGCGACCGTGACCAGCTTCTGGTGCGCAAGTTCGTCCCCGACGCAATGCTCGCGCGGCTGCTTGACGCGGTCATTACCAATCATCAGCCGATCCTCACAGCCTATGACGAAATCGAGCGCGCGATCTACAATGGCGAAGAGCATGTTGGCTTGCGCGGTCTCGTGCGCGCAATGGAGGATCCCAGCGGGACTTGGGCGTTGCAACAGATGCTGGGCGGGATGCGTCCGCCGGCTTCTCTTGTTGCGGTGTTTTCCGCTGTTATTCGGGGGATTGGCTATCGCGCGGCCCATGGTGGGCTGAACGCGGGTAGCTTGCAATCCGGTGCACGGATGGCACTGCGTCCCTTTTTGCTCTGACTGGAAGCGATCGCGCAGGGGTCGATTTCTGACTGTCGGATGCTGGCGCGAACAAGGCTGGAGCTGTCATACCGTCGTTCGGATCGCGCATCAGCCACGCTTTTGACCGGGGATGGTTGGGGAGCTGCCGCTCGACCCGGCGGGCTGAGGCGGTGCAGAACCAATAGGCCTGATTGCAATTCGACCCACAGAGGGTTAATCTTTGGATGCCGACGCCGCCGGAAATGGCTGAGGATGGAGGAGGAGGCCGTGTCGTCGTTCTGACGGCCCGGTTCGCTGTGCGGGCTGGACACTCGCGCCAGTTGAATCCCCTGTCCCCGGAGATCCGGAATGCATGATCTTGCATTTCCCATGACCGCAGCTGATCGCTTGATCCTCCGCCACTTTAGAAACAGTCTTCCCAAGCATCACCGAACGCAATTCGACGCTTCCGTGGCTGATCTCATGGAAACCGAGACAAGGTTTGCCGTGGATCGACCATCGCAGCAGCATATCCTGATGGGAAGCTGTGCCGTCTGTGCCTATCATCAATGGCGAGCCTATGGGCTGGACGAAACCGCCGCAAAGACGGCGGTTGGCCATTCGATCACGAATTATTCGAACGGTGTGAGCCGTTTCCTGATCTGGCTTTGGTATCGCCTGTCGAAGGACCCGTTCGAAGCTACCCGAAAATATACGGCACAAATCGACCAAATCTATGGGGCCACGTTCGATATCGCATTTTCAGAGCTGGAGGATGGTTTCGTATCGGTCGTAAAGGTCTGCGGCTATAAGACATTCTTGGCGCGCCAAGATGCTGAGCATCTGCTCGACCTGTTTTGCGAATGGGACCGGGTTTGGATTGACGGCATTCCAAAAGGCATCCGCTTCGTCCGCCCATCGACCATCGCGCAAGGCGCGGAAACGTGTCGCTTCGAGTTCAGGAGGGAATGAGCGCCGCGCCACGGGAACGCAACGCCCCGCGCCTCGCTCTGTCCGAAACAGGGCAAGCGCGAGGCAGGACATGGGTTTCCTCAGAAACGGCAAATGGCACGACGAATGGGACTACAACGACGAAGACACCGGCACCTTCGAGCGGGATGACAGTGCGTTTCGCAACTGGATCACGCCCGATGGCGCGCCGGGGCCGACCGGCGCGGGCGGTTTCGCAGCGGAACCCGGTCGTTACCGGCTCTATATCAGCCTTGCCTGTCCGTGGGCGCACCGGGCCAATGCGGCGCGTCACCTGAAGGGCCTGACCGGCGCAATCGAGCTGGTGGTGGTCCACTGGCTGATGCGCGACGGTGGCTGGTCGTTCCGGGACGGTGCTTGCGTCACGCCCGATCCCGTGTGCGGCGCCGATTTCCTGCACCAGGTCTACACCAAGGCCAAGCCGGATTATTCCGGCCACGTGACCGTGCCGCTGCTGTGGGACACCAAGACCGGCACCATCGTCAGCAATGAAAGCGCCGATATCCTGCGCATGCTCGGCAGCGCTTTCGATGATTGCGGGGCGACGGCGCTCGACCTTTACCCTGAAGCCTGCCGCGAGCAGATCGACGCGCTGAACGATCGGATTTACGACGCGGTCAACAATGGTGTCTACAAGGCTGGCTTCGCCGCTTCGCAAGCCGCCTATGACGCGGCTGTCATCCCGCTGTTTGCAGTGTTGAATGAGATTGAGGCACGGTTGGAAGGCGAGGAATGGCTGGTCGGCGGCCGGCTGACGGAAGCCGATATCCGGCTCTGGACCACCCTGATCCGCTTCGACCCGGTCTATCACGTGCACTTCAAGTGCAACCTGCGCCGGATCGCCGACTATCCCAACCTTTCCGCTTTCACCCGGAGATTCTACGCACTGGAAGGCATGGCCGAGACGGTGAATTTCGATCACATCCGGCATCACTATTATGAAAGTCACCCCCACATCAATCCGACCGGCATCGTTCCCGCCGGGCCCGATCCTTTCGTGCCGGGGTTGCAAGGTCGCGGCTAGCGCAACCCAGGCCGTGCGTAGCGCGCGCCGCTAGAACTGCACCGGCAGCCTGATCGAGAACACAAAATCGGGCGATTCGTCGGTCAGCCCGGCGGCCGAGGACAGCACCAGCGACGCCCGGTCGGTCAGGCCCACCGCCGCGCCGAGCGACAGGCGGGCATCATGCGTGCCCGACCCCGGAATGCGGATATCGTTCGACCGTGTGGCAAAGCGCTGCTTGTCGAGGAACGAGAAGTTCATCGACACCCGCTCGTTGATCGACATGTTCATGCCCGCGAACAGCTCGAACCCGTGCCCCGGCTCGACCAGCCCGAACTGGTCGAAGGTGCGCTCGAAAGTGTAGTTGAAATTGGCCCCGGCAAACATCACCACCGGGTCCATCGGCCAGACGAAGGTTGCGCCAGGGGAGACGGTGACGAACCCCGATCCGCGCGGTGCCTCGGTCAGGATGCGTTCGGGGCTGTTTTCTTCCGGAGCGATGCGTTCGATTTCAAAGGCGCTCTTGCCGGTCGGTATCTCGACCTGAGTCCGCAGGATTGTGGCCGGTCGCCAGCCGTTGGCGGCCCACGGCTGCCACGACAAGGTCAAGGCCGTATCGCCGATCCCGTAACCGTTGATCGACCGTTCAAGGGCATCGCCCGTGCCGATCCCGGTGGTCTCGGTATCGTTGCGGTAAACGAACGGCAACCGGGCATCGACCTGCATCCGCCGCGCCAGACCATAGCGCGCGGTCATGGAGCCGGTGAGGATGTCGCGGTTCACATCGTCGACCCGGATCGACCCGATCACGATCGCATTGAAGATCGAGAAGCCGGAAATGTTGACCCGGTCGCTGGAGATCGAGGTGTAGTCGAAACTCGGCTCGAGCTGGAAGCGACCAACGGGCAGCAGCACCCCGCCCTGATCGAGCAGGAGCTGATCGACCGCCCGGTCCGATTGCGGACGGCCGGCCGCGTCAATTTCGCCGGACTCATCGGTGGTGGTCGCGGTTTGCCGCGGCGGTTCCTGCGGCGCTTCGACCTGCGCATACTGGAAGCGTGCGCGGGGCTCGTTCCGGGCGAGGTTCGGGGCGCTGCTGCGGTCCCACTCCTGTCCGGTAGGCGGTGCCCCGCTCGCGAGCCGCTGCCGTTCGATCAGCGCCGATTGTTCGGCGATAGTCCGGGCCTGCGCGGCAACCAGTTGGCGCAGTTCGTCGATCTCCTGCGATTGCAGCGTCAGGCGCTGGTCGAGTTCCAGCAGGCGATATTCGATCGTCGGCCGGGACGCGTCATCGCCACCGGCAGTGTCGGAGGTAGCCGCGAGTGCGCCGCCTACCTGCGCCTGCCCTTGAGCGACCGCCGGAACCGCCCCGGCAAGGGCCGTCAGCCCGATCAGCGACGTGCAGCAGCGCAGCCACTGCAATGAATGACGGGCACAGGCCCGGCCAGTTTGCACCAATGCGATCACGGCAATCCCCCCAAGTCCGATATGGCCTTGCAATGTTCCGCCGCGCCCGACCCCGTCAGAGACCGAAGGCGCTGCCATTGGTGATGCTGCTGGTATCCGCGACCCCGCCTTCGAGGATGTAGACGTTGAGCAGCAGCGTGTTGTTGACCACGTTGTTGTTGCCGACGACGTTGGCGAACTGGATGAAGCCGCCGGTGTTCGGCAGGGTGGCGAGGCCAAGGTTCATGCTGACGAGGTCGGGCGAGAGCGAATTGAGCTCGACTCCTTCGGGCAGGCCGCCGCTCAGCTGGTTGAGATCGCCGAAACCGAACAACGAGAAATAGATGCCGCCGAACCCGCCGCGCTTTTCGCCCAGTTCGGCATCGCTCATGATGCGAATGTGATCGGTTTCGCCCGAAAAGCTCAGGTCGAGCAGCCTCCTGTCCGCCGGTCCCGCCGCGGCAGCGCCTGCCCAGCCAAGCAAGGCAAGGGCCAGTGCAGATCGGACGGCGGCTCTTGAAAATCCGTATACCATTGCTGTTCTCCTCATCCACAAAGCTCAAAAGGTGCCGGGGGCATGGTGCGGGGATCGCATCAGAATTCCCCCGGCAAGGTCAGTTCCGCGGTGCCTAGCGCCGCCACGATCGAACGCAGGTCACCGGGCCGTGCGCGAATGGTGGGATCTTCCATGAAGACCGCGCGCGGGGTCAGATCGGCGCGGGCGGCCACCAGAATGATGCCGTTCCATTGGCCCGCAAAGGTGGATAGCGGCGGGCGGGTATTGCCGAACGCCGGATCGGCGATCAGCACGCGGTCGTCCTTGACCCGCTTGATCACTACGAAGTGATTGTAGCCGCGCACATTGACCAGCGCGATCACCGGCACCTTGAGATTGGCGAGCTGGTCAACCCGGTCGAGCTTGAAGCCCCCGGCGGCAAAGCCCCGCGCTTCGAGATAGCGCTTCAGTTCGAGCAGCGAGAACCCCTGCCCGGCGATCTTGGCGCGGGTGTCCTCGGGCGCATTGGCGAGGATCGAGTCGATGATCTGGGCTTCGTCGGCTGGTAGCCCGTAACCGTGTTGCAGCAGCGTCGCTAGGGCGGCGGCCCCGCAGCTCAGATCGCGCGACTGGCGCTCCATGTTGCGGAACCGCAATTCGGCAAGCGAGCGGACCTTCACCTGCAGCTGGCCGCCATTGACGGTGGGGATCGGCTGGGCGTGCGCGCCAGTGGCGGGGATCACAACCGCTGCGGCGAGAAGCAGGGCCGGCAGCCAGTGGTTGTGGCTTACATCGCGTGTCATCGGGGTTGTCATGGCGCGCCCCCGGCAAGCGTACCGATCGAGGCTGCAATCGTGTTGGTGGTCTGGTTGCCATAGCCCGACACCTGCGAGACCTGAGCGACCCCGCTGAAACCCTCGAAAGAACCGGTCAGCGCGGTGCGTGCCTCGCCTTCGGGCGGAGGAGTGTCGGCGGGCGCGGCGGTGGCCTGACCCAGCCCGGTGTCGCTCACAATCCGGGCGTCGGCGAAGCTGCCGAAGGCGGCGGCGAGCAGGTTGGCCTGCGCATTGCCCCCACCGCTCGCCTGATTGATCTGCACGAGGCCCGATGCGGCGTTGAAACTGTCGGTGATCGCGACCGCGCCTGCTCTGGCGGAGTAGGACGGGTTGCCCTCGGGGTCGCCGCCTGCGGTCACCTCGGCCAGCGCAATTCCGCCGGGCGCGGCGGCGATGGCGACAAGGTTGGTTTGGGCGGTGCCGACGGCGGCGCTCTGATTGATCTGGACGATCCCGGACGCGGCATTGCCTACCGCGTCGAGTGTTGCCGAAGCCATGATCGGCAGCGCCAGCACCGGCGGTCCTGCCGTCCCGCTACCAGCCGACGCGGCAGAGGCCAGCGCCAGACCACCCTGACCGAAGGAGCCGGCGACGGCGGTGGTGTTGGACTGGTTCGATCCGGCTGCGGCGGACTGGTTGATGGCAATGAGGCCGGTGGCCCCGTTTGCGACCGCAATCATGCGCGCGTCGTCGGCGGGGGTGACGATCGCGGACGCTGCGGCCCCTTTGGAAGGTCGGCCGGAAAACTGGGGAGGCTCTTGCGCAGAAGATTGCGACGCAGCGGCATCGGCAACGGCTGCGCCGAGGTTCGCCACGACTGCCAGAGCGGCGACATTGGCCTGCTGAACGCTGTCGCCCGAATCCTGGTTGAAGTGAAAGATGCCCCGATGAAGATTGCCGACATTGTCGATCTCGGCACCAAGACCGGCGCCAGTGTCGTCGGCCGGTTGGGCGGCGGATGCCAGCGCGGGTTTTTCGCCCTCGTCCTGAGCGAATGCCCGCGTCACGGGCAGCGCAGCGCCTACGGCACCAATAGCCGCACAGGCCAGCCAAAGCAGGGCCGCACGCACCGGGTTGCGTTCGTGTTTCATGATCGTTTCAACCTGACAGCGAGGGTGGAAGGCAGCCCGGCTGGGGGGCGGAAGGCTGCCTTCCTCTCAGCGGCTTTGGTTACTGGCCAAGGCCTACGACGCTTGACAAGGCAGCCACCGAGATCACGGTCGCCTGGTTGTTGAACGCGCCGACCGACTGGTTAACGGCGACGATGCCCTCGTTGCCGAGCACCGAATCCGCTACCAGCGCGAGCTTGAGCGTATTCACTTCCTCGACGAAATTGCCGCTGGTTTCCTGCCCGAGACCCGCGTCGGACAAGGCGACAAGCGCGTTTTCGCCGACCGCGGCAGACAGCACGTTGTGCTGGTTATTGCCGACGCCGACGTTCTGGTTGCCCATCACCACGCCAACGTTGCCGTTGTAGGAATCGACGATCCGGGCGGTCAGGTCGTATTCGAAGTCGCCGTCGAGATTGACCGTACCGTCGCTGTTGATCAGCCCGCCGAGATTGGCGAGGCTTTCGCGGTGCTCGGCCGACGAGTTGCTGGCCCGCTGGTCGACATAGGCTTCGGACATAACCACCTGGGCATCGGCATCATCGTCGGTGAAGATGATCGCTGCCGAGATGACGTTGCCCTGATTGCTGGCCTGCCCGGCGTCCTGGTTGAATTGCACGATCCCGGTGTTCTCGTTCACCGAACCATTCGTGACGGCAGTAAGATCGGTTCCGTTGTCGTTGTTCGGGCCATCGCCATCGACCGGGCCAACATCAACGCTGTCGACCGTGGCGTTCACGATCGCGTCGGACTTGGCCGCGCCAGTGAGATCGATGTCGAAATCGACGTCGATGCTGATGTCCTTGTCCTTGAACGTGTCGACATCGATAAAGATGTCCTTGTCCACGTCGATTTCACCGATCACCTGAACGTCTGCCAAGGCCGGCGATGCGAGCCCCGCTGCCGCGATCAGCGCGAGCGCGGAGGATTTCATGTAGTTTGCCATTGCAATTCTCCTGAGATGCGAAGGTGATCAGAACGTCGGCAGGTTGGTGCCGACGGCTGCGATCGAGATGACGTTCGCCTGATTGGCGAGGTTGCCGACCGACTGGTTGACGCCGACGATCCCGGTGTTGCCGTTGAGCGAGTTGACCGTAGCGGCGACCTTGACCACGCCGATCGAGAGCGTGTCGGTCGGATCGTCGGATTCGTTCACGATGCTGTTGGCGTTGACCTGCCCGAGATCGGCCTCCGCCAGCGCCACGCCATTGTCGTCGATGGCGAAGGCGAGTGACAGGACATTGACCTGGTTGGCCATGTGCCCGCTGGCCTGGTTGCCATAGACCAGCCCGGTGTTGGTGTTGAATGATCCGTCGATGCGGGCGTTGCGGAACACGATGTTGACCGTGTCGATCAGATTGGCGCCACTGGTATAGGAGCCATCCGTTCCGGCGAGCGCGTCGGGCGTGCCGTTGCGCTGGTCGGCGGCAGCGATCGATTCGGCAAAGCCGCTATTGGCTTCGCCCACCAGTTCCGGCGGCCCGTCACTGGCGGCATCCACGGCCACGCTGACCAGCGTGCCTTGGTTGTTCATGTTGCCGACTGCCTGATTGATCGAGACGACCCCGGTGTTGCCGATTGCGGAATCGCGGATGATCCCGTCCTTCTCGGCGCAGCTGTCGCAGGCCTCGTTGTTGAAGTTGCTCTGGTTGGCGATCGCGATCGATTCTGCGAATTTCTCCGCCTCGAGATCGACCTCGACGTCGAGATCGACGGTCGTGTCGATGTCGATGGTTTCGAAGACATCGATGTCCTTCTCGAGGTCGATGGTCCCGGTGACGGTCACGTCCGCCAACGCGGGGGCCGAAACACAGAAGGCGGCCGATGCCACCCCTATCAATAGTGCGTAACGCATGGCTATTCTCCAATCTTTGCTCAAGCTCCCACGAATAACCGCAGGCCAAAACATATTGAAGATTAGGTAAAAATACTCAATGATGATGCATGAAAGATTGGTAGAAAATGATTCACATAAATTAATAGTAGTTGAATATTTTATTGTACGGTGTGGCCAATATCTTCGATAAGATCTTTTATCTTCTCAATCTGAAGGATCTTTATCTTTCCCTTTGCCGTATCAATCAGTCCATTCGACTTCATCTTTTTGATGATCTGATTGAGGTGCGGGGCGGTTACGCCCAAGGCGGCGGCCAGATCGACCTGCTTGATCGGGAGACCTTCCTGAAGGTCATTTGCGGCGCTGGCGGCATGAGCATCGTGCAGATAGGCCAACAAAAACGCCATACGGTGGGTGCCGTGGCTGCACAGCATGGACGACAGCCGCGCATAGACCCCGTCGAGCATGGAGAAAGCCACGTCCAGCATCGCCAGATTGAGTTCAGGTTCGGTTGCAAGAATGCGCTGGACGCTGTTGAGCGAAAGCACCGAAGCGGTGGTCGCGGTCAGGCACTCGGCGGTGAAATGGTTGGGTTCACCCTGCGACAGGGCCGGCGTGATCAGTTTGTTCCTGAAGACGAAGTCAAGGATCTGGCGCTGGCCGCACTGGCCCCCGTCGGAGATGGCAATGATCCCCTCCTCGATCAGAACGATATGGCTGGCCGCATCGCCTTTCTTGAACAGCTTCTGGGACCGATCGAACCGCTTGCACACGCCTTCCCTGCGGACCAGCGACCTGAGACGCTGCGCAGGGCGGTAGCCGGAAAGTTCCACTTGCGAAGACCGTGGCGCAAACTCGGCCACCTTATGGCGCGATGTCATATGCATTCCCCACCCCCTACGCAGGCAACTTTTCATAATCTCGTGTCAAACATCCTTATTGACATTAAACTATGTGAAAATTAGCCACAATCAGGTCTGCGTTACTTAGTGCAATCCCAGACGCAACCCCTTGTTATCTATTGCGAAGAATCCTGATTCCTTGCTGATTATCTTCTGCCGGAATTGCGCAATATGGCCGCGTCTTATATTGCGATCGCCGGATTTGGGCAACACGCGCGGCGCTGCCGATAATTTCAAAGCGACAAGATCAGGGTAAATAAGAATCCCAAAATCTTAACTTTTGGCCGCGGCGCTGCCGAAACCTCCAGCGGATCGCACACACAGGTAAGCTGGATCAGTCCGCGTCGGCCCGGTGTCATGCCCAGCCATGCCGAATTCCGCCCAGTCCAAGACTTCAGGCGATCGATCGAAGCGCGGTAGCGGGGTCTGCTGAAGGCGTTTGCCTGCGCATGCGCGCCATTCGGGCGCTCCGCGCGCAGACGGCCAAGCCAATGATCGTTCGACGCGCCGTTGCGGCCCGTCCCCTACCCGCCCGCCACCCATGATGACGGGGCGGGCGAGCAGGGCGCGCACCTGTTGCTGGCGCGCGGGGTCAGCCGCCCTTGCGACTCGCCTCGGCCGCGTCGATCACGGCCTGGTCCCAGGTCACCTGCGTCTGGGTCTGCGGGTTGAATACCCCGTCGGCATAGCGCGCCTGTCCCGCCGCCGCGATTTCGGCTTCGGTCAGGTGTTCGCTCGGAGTCAACTCGAACACGTCGATCCCGCGGGTGATTTCAGTCCCGTAGATGCGGCCCTTGTACCAGTAGGTCGACCAGTAGCCGCCCACCACCAGCTGCTCCGCACTGATCGGGCCGCGATCGAAATAGGCGATTTCCACCGGCTTGGTGCTATCGGTGAAGTCCATCACCGAAAGGCCGCCCTGATACCATGCCTGCACGAACAGGTCGCGGCCCGGCACCGGCACGATCGAACCGTTGTGCGCGACGCAATTTTCCTTGTCGGTCTGCGGCGCGGGCAGTTTGTAATGAGCGCGGAAGAGCAGCTTGCCATCGACGATGTCGTAGATCGCGTTGGCACCCCAGGTCATCGGGTCCGAGGCCTTGCAGCGCGGCCGCCCGCCGCCGCCCCACTCGTCGGTGAAGATCACCTTGGTGCCGTCATTGTTGAAGGTGGCCGAATGCCAATAGGCAAAGCCGGTGTCGGTGACGGCATCGATCCGCTTGGGATTGAGCGGGTCGGCGATGTCGAACAGGATGCCGTTGCCCGAACAGGCTCCAGCAGCCATCTTGAGCGCTGGGAAGACCGTGATGTCGTGGCAGTGATCGGTGGTGGCGGTTCGCTGCGTGCCGTCGCCATGATCGCCGCCGCGCCACAGGCCCGCGATCTCGCCGGTTTCGGTATCGGCAAAAACGCGCGGGCTGCGCAGGATACGCGCCTTGGACGGGTTGGCGACCGGGATCTCGATCACGTCGACCGAGAACAAGGCGGTGCGGGTGTCGCCCGGCACCTCGCCGATGCAGCCGGCCAGTTCCTCTTCCTCGCGGATGCCGGCGGTGCCTGAGTTATAGACGATGATCCGGGTGTCGTCGGCGCTGACGATCGAATGGGTGTGGCTGCCTCGGCAGGTCTGCACCTGCCCCACCTGGCGCACCGCGCGAAGATCGGAGATGTCGAAGATGCGCAGGCCGCGGAAGCGTTCCTCGCTGACCTTGCCGTCCACCCCTTGAAGGCCGCAATCGACACGGCCGCGGGTCTGCTCAACGCTCATGACCAAGAGGTCGCCGACCACCGACACATCGCCCTGCCCGCCTGGGCAGACGACCGAGCTCATCAGGCTGGGCACGCCGTCCGCGCCGATTTGGTAGATATTAAAGCCGTGGTAGGAACCCGCGACCATGATGTCGTCGAAAAACGCCATGTCGGTGTTGGCGAAGTCGAGCAGCGGGGAACGTTCGGCAAATTCCGTGAGGCTTTCCTCTTCGGTGCGTTCGGGGGGCGCTGCGGCATCGGCGGCGATGGCGGCAGGCGCCCCGAGCGCGGGCGTTTCGGCCGTCGCTCCATCGCCCTTGGCCTTGTCCTTTTTCGGGGCGACAGGCGGGCGCAGGTCAGCAGGGTTATCGGGGTTGAAGAAGCCCGCCGGCTTGGCCAAAGTCGCTACTTTGGTAAGGTTCATGATCGCCTCACCCGCATTGTCATACCCCGCAGCCAGCCCCGAACGCGGGTCCGACGACAGTCCGGCGAGCAGCGTGTCCATCCGCTCGATCTCGCCGGTCTGTTCGCTTTCGATGTCGCCGATGAACTGGAACAGCACCGGGTCGGCCGCGCTACCGGGCTGGCGCAACAGCTCCTCGACCATGTCGATTGCGCCTTCATGGTGGGCGATCATCAGCGTCAGGAACTGGCGGTCGAACTCGGTCGCGCCAGCCTCGGCCAGCGCCGCCATTTGTTCGGGCGAGGCCATGCCGGCCATCATGTGATGCATGTGCGCTGCGTGCCCGGCCATCCCCGGCATTTCAGCCGGTTCTCCGCGTTCGGCCAGCCAGCTCTTCATGAAGGCGATTTCGTCGGCCTGGCTCGACTCGATCCGGCCGGCAATCGCAACGATCTCCTCGGTGTTGGTGCGATCCTTGACCAACAACGCCATGTCGACCGCCTGCTGGTGATGCAGGATCATGCCCTGCATGAAGGCAACGTCGGCGGGGGCATAGGTCGAGGCGGCGATCCTGGTCGCTTCCTCCGCCGTCAGCGTCCGACTGGCCTGCCCCGGCGCACCGGGCAGCACGATCGGCGCGCTTTGGGCATAGGCCAGCGAGGACGCGCCCAGCAGCATGGCAGTAAGAAGCGCGCCCGAGGCACGCCGGATGGCGATTGTCATGAAAAGTCCCCTTTGACCGATTTGCGACTGAGAGTGCCGCCCTGCGCCACCCAGTCAAGCCCGGAATGGCCGTCCAACCCCCGTTTCGACCAACGGCCAACCCGCAACGAGCGAGGTCGAGATGGCTCAAGGCGAACCCATCGCCCCGATCGCACCATTCGTCGCACGCGCCGGAACGAAAGCTTGCCGCGCCGAATCGGGCGTGCGTAAGATGCGCGTTAAGCTGGCAGAAACCGAACAAGAGTACTTTTCGCAGCATGGCAAATATTCGTCTCCCCGCGCTGACCGGCGCTTTCACCGGACTATCCTTGTTGGTGAGCCCCGCTTCGGCCCGCGCGGACGAGTTGCAGGCTACTTTCGACACCACCTTCGGTACCGAGGTGCGCGCGCCGCAGACCTTCGAAGCGATCTACGCCAACGGGTTTCAGCAGCGAATCGCCGAATTGGCCGATCCTTCACGCGGCCGGATCGGGGTGGCAGCCTACGATCTTTCCACGGGTGAGGAAGTGATGGTGCTGGGCGACCAGCTGTTTCCGATGGCCTCGACCAGCAAGATCGCGGTCGCGGCGACCTATCTTGAAATGGTCGAGCAAGGGCGCTTTTCGCTGACCTCGGAATTCCCGCTGATGCTGCCGGTGGCCTCGGCCAAGTTCTCGTCTGCCCGCGCCCCGGTCCGGCAGGGCAACTACATGCAGGCGATCGACCTGATCGAGATCATGATCACCCGGTCGTCCAATCCGGCAACCGATGCGCTGCTGGCTGCGGTCGGCGGGCCGGCGGTGGTGAACGACTGGGTGCGGCGTCAGGGCATCAACGATTTCAGCATCAACCGCGACATCGCCACACTGGTGCGCGACGATGGCGAGCACGATCCGGTGCGCCATATCGACACTCGCGACGCCGCCACCCCGCGCACGATGGTGCGCCTGCTGGCCGGCCTTTATCGCGGCGACTTCCTGTCGGAACAGAGCCGTCAGGTATTGCTCTCCTCGATGAGCCGCACGGTGACCGGCAAGCGCCGGATCCCGGCGCACATGCCGATGGAAGCGCGGGTGAGCCACAAGACCGGGTCGCTCTACAACACCTCGAGCGATATCGGCCTGATCGAATGCCCCGACGGGCGGGTGATCGCAGTGGCAATCTATGTCACCGGGCAGGGCACCAAACCGGCGCGGGAACAGAAGATCGCAGCGATTGCGCGCGCGCTATACGACGGATTCTCGGTTCGCGCGCAGCAGCTGCCCACGCAGAACTGGGCCAGCGCGCCTTACGCTACCGGGGGCTGAGCGACTTGGTTCCCTGCCTGAAGGCTCAGGATCAATCCGGTTACCAATGACGCAAACGAAAAGGGCGGCGCCTTGCGGCACCGCCCTTCGTGTCTGACCAACCCGCCAAAACGGGTATGGCCCGATCCGAATTACTCGGCAGCAGCTTCCATCGCAGCGTCGGCGGTGGCTTCGGCAGCGTCGGCAGCGTCGGTCGCAGCTTCGACGGTCGCGTCGGCAGCTTCTTCGGTGGCCATGGCGGCTGCGTCGGTTGCGTCGGCAGCGGCGTCGACGGCAGCGTCGGCGTTCACTTCGGCGTCGGCAGCCATCGCATCGGTGGTGTCTTCGGTTTCGGTGGCGGTTTCACCGCAAGCGGCGAGGGTCAGAGCCGAAGTGGCGATCGCGGCAGCGAGGATGATCTTGCGCATGAATTGAATTCCTTGTTTCAGCGAGACGAGGCGCGTCCGGTTTATTCGGTCTACGCCGAAGCCGGGTAACTGAACCGCAGCTCTGCGAGGTCAAATAATGGCCGAATTGGGGCAATGCAAGCGGATTAAGGCATCCTTGCCCAGATTCTGCCGTCTTTCTGCCGCATTTCCGGCCAAACCCTTGTTTGCGCGCCAATGTGTGCACCGTGTAGCAATCACGTTCAAACCACCTACCCCGGCAGGCATGCGCCTGCTAGCAGGCGGCATGGCCGATCTGCATCCTTCCGAAAAGCAGCACCTCTACCTGGTCGATGGGTCCTCCTATATCTTTCGCGCCTATCACCGGCTGCCGCCGCTGACCAACCCCGAAGGAACGCCGGTGGGCGCGGTCTATGGCTACACCACGATGCTGTGGAAGCTGGCCGCCGATCTCGACGCTGCGGTGGGGCCGACGCATCTGGCGGTGATTCTCGACAAGGATTCGACCAGCTTCCGCAACGAGCTGTACGAACATTACAAGGCCAACCGGCCCGAACCGCCGGAGGACCTGCGCCCGCAATTCCCGCTGATTCGCGATGCCACCCGCGCCTTCAGCCTGCCTTGCATCGAGGAAGCGGGCGTTGAGGCGGACGACATCATTGCCTCCTATGCCCGTGAAGCGCAGCGGATGGGGTGGGACGTCACCATCGTCAGTTCCGACAAGGACCTGATGCAGTTGATAGGAGAGACGGACGGCCCCCACGGCCCGGCCCGGATCGACATGCTCGACACGATGAAGAACCAGCGCATCTACCTGCCCGAAGTCGCAGAAAAGTTCGGCGTCGGCCCAGAACTGGTCGGCGACGTGCTGGCGCTGATGGGTGATTCGGTCGACAATGTTCCGGGCATTTTCGGGATCGGCCCAAAGACCGCGAGCAAGCTGATCGCCGAACATGGATCGCTGACCGCCGCGCTCGATGCGGCGCACGCGATGAAGTCGTCGAAACTGAAGGACCGGCTGATCGAAAGCCGCGCCGATGCCGAGCTCAGTAAGCTGCTGGTGACGCTGCGCGAAGACTGCCCGCTTCCCCAGCCGATTGCCGAGATGAAGCTTGGCCCGGTTCCCCCCGGCCCGCTGGCGGAATTCCTTGAACGCCACGGCTTTACCTCGCTGCTGCGGCGGCTGGATGCGGGGCGGGGCAGCCCGTCGCCCACGGTCCAGCTCAATCCGGTCAAGGCGGAGCGTGCAGGCGACGCCGGAAGCACCCAGGGCCACCGCCAATCACTGCCCGACATGCCCCCCGTCGATCACGGCGCCTACGAAACCGTGCAGACGGTGCAGCGGCTGGAGGCATGGGTGACCCGCGCCCGCGCCGCCCGGCTGGTGGCGGTGGATACCGAAACGACCTCGCTTGATGCGATGGTGGCGGAACTGGTCGGGGTCAGCCTCGCGCTCGGCCCCAATGATGCGTGCTACATCCCGCTGGCGCACGGCGGCGATGACATGTTCGCGCAGAAGCCCGAACAGGTGCCGATGGCGCAGGCGCTGGCCTTGCTGAAACCGCTGCTGGAACACGACGCGGTGCTCAAGGTTTTCCAGAACGGCAAGTACGACCTCAACGTCCTGGCCCGCGTTGGCATTGCGGTTGCGCCGATCGACGACACGATGGTGATCAGCTTCGCATTGGATGCCGGACGCGGCGAGGAAGGCATCGGGGGCGGCCACGGGATGGACGAGTTGTGCCAGCGCCACCTCGGCCACACCGCCATTGCCTTCAAGGACGTGTGCGGCAGCGGCAAGAAGGCGATCGGGTTCGGCGAGGTCCCGCTCGACCGTGCGACGTGTTACGCGGCCGAGGATGCCGACATTACCTGGCGGCTCCATGCGCACCTCAAACCGCGCCTCGCTGTCGAGGGCGGGAGCCGCGTCTATGAGCGCGTTGACCGGCCGTTGATCCCGGTTGTCGCGGCGATGGAACGCGAAGGCATCCGCGTCGACCGGGCGCGACTCGCACGGCTGTCGGAGGAATTCGCGATCGAGATCGGGCGACTGGAGGGCGAGATCCACGCGCTCGCCGGGCAGGCGTTCACGGTCGGCAGCCCCAAGCAGTTGGGCGACATCCTGTTCGAAAAGCTCGGCCATAAGGGCGGCAAGAAGGGCAAGAGCGGGCAGTATTCGACCGACGTTTCGGTGCTGGAAAAGCTGGCCGCCGAGGGCGCACCGATTGCTCGCAAGGTGCTGGAATGGCGGCAATTGGCCAAGCTGAAATCGACCTATACCGACGCGCTGCAAGCCGCGATCAACCCCGCCACCGGCCGCGTCCACACCAGCTACAGTCTCGTCGGCGCGCAGACCGGACGGCTCTCCTCGACCGATCCGAACTTGCAGAACATCCCGATCCGCACCGCCATCGGACGCCAGATCCGCGAGGCTTTCGTGCCCGAGCCCGGCAACGTGCTGCTGGCGGCGGACTATTCGCAGATCGAACTGCGGTTGGCCGCCCATATGGCGGGCGTTGACAGCCTTAAAGAGGCCTTTGCGGCAGGCGAAGACATCCACGCCCGCACCGCAAAGGAGATGTTCGGCGAGGTCACCCGCGACACCCGCGCCAGCGCCAAGACGATCAACTTCGCGATCCTTTACGGCATCAGCCGCTGGGGCCTCGCCGGACGGCTGGAAGTGCCGCCGGAGGAAGCGCAGGCGATGATCGACACCTATTTCCAGCGCTTCCCCGGCATCCAGCGCTACATCCACGAAACGCTCGAAAGCGTGCGAGCGAAAGGCTATTCCGAGACACTGTTCGGCCGCAAGACATGGTTCCCGCGGATCAATTCCAAAAACCAGGCCGAACGCCAGGGGTCGGAGCGCGCGGCGATCAACGCGCCGATTCAGGGGACCAGCGCCGACATCATCAAGCGCGCAATGGTGCGGATGCTGCCCGCGCTGGCCGAAGCCGGGCTGTATGATGTGCGAATGCTGCTGCAGGTGCACGACGAATTGGTGTTCGAACTGCCCGAAGCCCGCGTCGAAGCCGCCACCCCGATCATCCGGCAGGTCATGGCCGACGCTGCCCTGCCTGCGGTCACGCTCGACGTACCGCTCGGCGTGGACATCGGCACCGGAGCAAGCTGGGACGCCGCACACTAGGGACGAGCCGCAAAAGCGGCGGTTGAGGCGGGGCCACCGCTGCCCTACCCCGTACCCCATGCTGGAATTGCGAGACCGATTGCTGCCCGCTGTCAGGGTGGACTGGCTGGAGGCCGCCCATGTCGCGCTCATTGCGGCGGTAGCGGTATCCGCTGCTTTGGTCGTTCATCTGGTGCTGTTCACGGCGCTCCGCCGCGCCACGCGCGCCAGCGACAGCAACGCCGACGATCTGGTGGTCAATGCGCTTGCCCGGCCGATCAAGGGGGGGCTGATCGCCATCGCGCTGGTGATCGCGGCGCGGGTCACGCCGCTGCTGTCGTCGATCTGGGCGCAGCTCGCGGGTTTCGTCGTCCCCGCTCTGGTCGGCTGGATCGCCCTCACTATCATCCGGACTTGGGTCAAGGCGGTCGAACTGCGGCTCGATCTTTCCGCCGAGGACAACCTGCGCGCCCGCCGCCGCCAGACCCGGCTGCGCATCCTCAGCCGGATCGCAACCTTCGTGATCATCTTTGTCACCATCGGCTTGATGCTGCTGTCGATCCCCGGCATGCGCGATGTCGGGGTGACGCTGATGGCATCGGCCGGGCTGGCTGCGCTGGCTGTCGGCGCAGCGGCACAGCCGGCGCTGAAGTCGCTGATCGCGGGCATCCAGATGGCGCTGACCGAACCGATCCGGATTGGCGACGCCGTCGTGGTCGGCGGCGAATGGGGCTGGGTCGAGGACATCCACACCACCTATGTGGTGATCAAGGTTTGGGACGAGCGGCGACTGGTGGTGCCGACAGCCAAATTCCTTGAGGAAATCTTCCAGAATTGGACCAAGACCACCGCCCAGCTAATGGGCACGGTGCACCTTTATGTCGATCCCGCCACCAAGCTCGCGCCAATTCGCGATCATGCGCTAACGCTGATCGCGGCCAATCCGCGCTGGGACGGGCGGGTCAGGCACATGCAGGTGACCGAGTTGACCCGCGACGCGATCGAGATCCGGCTGCTGATGACGGCCAAGGATTCGCCGACCCTGTTCGACCTGCGCTGCGATGTGCGCGAGGGGTTGATCGCATGGCTGGCCGAAACCATGCCCGAGGCGATTCCGCGCGGGCGGGTGCTGTCGGGAACGCTTGATCGGGACAGCCGCGCTGGCGACCCCTCCGCCGCCGCCCTCGAACAGCTCAGCGGCGACGGCGGGGACCGGACGGACGCCTAGTGCTTGCTGCTGCGCATCGGGGTCAGGGTTTCGGGTACGACGAAGCCGATCGGCTGGACCTGCGCCGCGCGCTTCTTCAATTCGCCGCGCATTTTGCGGTATTCCTCTTCCATCTGGACCGTGACCGTGGCGCGCGAATCCTTGAGCGCTTCGGCAAAATCCTCGTCCGACACCTCGTTCACATCGCTACCCACCCGGCGTAAGGCATTAAGTCCGGCGCGGCGCACCACATCTTCGAGGTCCGCGCCCGTAAAGCGTTCGGTCTCGGCCGCGACCGCGCCCAGATCGACATCACTGGCCAGCGGCATCTTGCCGGTATGGATGCCGAGGATATGCGCGCGGCCGGCCTTGTCGGGGGTGCCGACATAGACCAGCTCGTCGAACCGGCCGGGCCGCAGCAGCGCCGGATCGACCAGCGTCGGGCGGTTCGTGGCACCGATCACCACCACCGACTGCAACTCCTCCAGTCCGTCCATCTCGGCAAGAATGGTGTTGACCACACGGCCGGTCACCTGCGGTTCGCCCTGTCCGCTGCCGCGCGCTGGAACCAGCGAATCAATCTCGTCGATGAACAAAATGCAGGGCGCCACCGCGCGGGCTCGGGCGAACAGCCGGGCGATCTGCTGTTCGCTTTCGCCGTACCACTTGGACAGGAGGTCGGAGCTTTTCATCGAGATGAAGTTGGCCTCGGCCTCCTTTGCCACCGCCTTGGCCAGCAGGGTCTTGCCGGTGCCGGGCGGACCATAGAGCAAAAACCCCTTGGCCGGACGGATACCCAGCCGCCGGAACGCCTCGGGGTGTTTGAGCGGCAGTTCAATGCCCTCTTTCAATTTGTCGATCGCCTCGCCCACGCCGCCAATGTCGTCCCACGCCACATTAGGCACCTGCACCATGACTTCGCGCATGGCCGAGGGTTGCACACGCTTGAGCGCGGCGAGGAAATCGTCGCGTGTGACACACAGGTCTTCGAGCACGTCAGGCGGGATCGTGCGCTCGTCGAGGTTCAGCCGTGGCATGATCCGCCGCACCGCCTCGATCGCGGCCTCGCGAGTCAGCGCGGCAATGTCCGCGCCGACAAATCCGTGGGTGACGCGCGACAATTCGTTGAGATCGACCTCCTCCTCCAGCGGCATCCCGCGGGTATGAATGCTCAGGATCTCCCGCCGCCCGCGCTGGTCGGGCACGCCAATCACGATCTCGCGGTCGAAGCGGCCGGGACGGCGCAGCGCTTCGTCGATCGCGTCGGGCCGGTTGGTGGCGGCGATGACGACCAGGTTGGCGCGGCTTTCCAGCCCGTCCATCAGGGTCAGCAATTGCGCGACCAGCCGCTTCTCCGCTTCGCCCGGCACCTGCGTGCGCTTGGGCGCGATCGAGTCGATTTCGTCGATGAACACGATCGCTGGCGCGGCGCG
>DAIQNP010000009.1:0-21376 GCA_036788335.1 Erythrobacter sp. | reverse complement strand
GTGAAGCCCATCGCTTCGAACACCGGCTCCAGCACGCCCTTTTCCGGCGCGCAGAACTCGACGAATTCGAACCCCTCGAGCCCGGCGGGGTTGTCGAAGAGGTCACGCACCTGCGGCTGCATTGTCATCTCATGTCTCCATCATATGGGGCCGGTTGTTCCTGCGGCCCGAAAACCACACCTGTCGCGTCACTGGGCAGACAGACCGCCATCAACCGCAAGCGCGTGACCGGTCACAAAACTGGCCTTGTCCGAGATTAGCCACGCTGCTGCCTCGGCCACTTCCTCCGGCTCGGCAATCCGACCCAGCGGGTGCACCCCAGGCGCGGCGGCGGCGAAGCCCGGATTGGCAACAAACCCCCGTTCAGTCAGCATCGGGGTCGCCACCGCACCCGGCAACACGGCATTGACCCGGATACGGTGGGCTGCACCTTCCAGCGCAGCAGAACGCGTGAGACCAATCACACCATGCTTGGAGGCTGAATAGGCGGCCATGCCGGCCGTCCCCAGCCAACCCATCACGCTGGATGTATTGACGATCGCCCCGCCACCATTGGCTTGCAGCGCGGGCATTTGCGCCTTCAAGCAATTCCAGAGGCCCCTGAGATTTACAGCCATCACCTTGTCGAACTCATCGTCGGGATAATCGGTGATAGGCATCATCGCACCGTCTGCACCTTCGATCCCGGCATTGTTGAACGTACCATCGACCGCCGGAAAGCGAGCAATCACCTCGGCCAGCGCGGCAGGATCGGTGATGTCGGCCGCGCAGCTGTGCGCGCCTTCCAGGCTATCGGCGATCCCGCGCACCGCTTCGTCCCGGTCAACCAGCATCAAGGTTGCGCCGTATCCTGCGAAAATCCGGGCGGCGGCGAGGCCGATGCCGCTGGCGGCACCGGTGATGATGATGTTGCGGCCTTCGAGCATGGCGCTATTCCTACTCAACCTGCAGACAGTCCTGAATTGCGGGCCGTCTGCTGGCATTCCTCGCGCGCCGCAGCGTCATGAATAGTCCGGGCGTTGCAATAACCTTGAGTCGGTGCAGACAGATATTCATTCCCCCATGCCTCAAATTCATTTCAACAAGTCGGCGGCGCCGCTGAAGCTTGGGGCAGATGAAGCAGTTGCTGATCACCGGACTTCAGACCCGGGATCGCGACGCGCTTCCGGGGAGAACAACATGAACCGCACACGCCACCAATCCACTGGCCACCTGACCGCTCTGATCGCCACCCTGATGGCGACTTGCGCCATTCCTGCCTACGCTCAGGAAGCTGAGGCTCCAGCCGGCGAGGACGCCGACACCGGCGCGATCGGCGATATCGTCGTCACGGCCGAGCGCCGGGCGAGCAACCTTCAGGAAACCCCTCTGGCGGTGACAGCGCTATCGGGCGAGACTTTGCAGTCCGCCGGGGTTGCGGTGATCAACGATCTGGCTGGTGCCGTGCCTAACCTCACCTCGACCACCGGGCCGCAGGGTTCGGCCGATGCGAACTTCTTCGTGCGCGGGGTCGGGCAATTCGACTTCATCATTACCAACGATCCGGGAGTGGGCCTCTACGTCGACGGGGTCTATCTGGGGCGCACCGTGGGCGCGATGCTCGACAGCGGCGATATCGAACGGGTCGAGGTGCTGCGCGGACCCCAAGGCACCCTGTTCGGGCGCAACACGCTTGGCGGCGCTATCAACATCGTCTCACGCCAGCCTGATCCGGGCGCATTTTCGGGCAGCGCCAGCGTCCTTTATGGCAGCCGCGACCGGATCGAGCTGACCGGATCGATCAATACCCCGATCGGCGAGGACAGCGCATTGAGGGTCTCGGGTTTTTTCCGCCAGCAGGACGGTTTTGCCCGCAACGCGGTGACGGGCGATCTCTTCGGTGCGACTGACCGCTATGGCGGCCGGGCGCAATTGCGGCTGGGGTTGACGAGCAATCTGACGGTCGATCTTTCGGCGGACTACTCGCTCGACCGGTCGAACCCGGCGCCTTCGGTGACACGCGCTATTGTGCCTGCGCCGTTCTTCCCGCCCGCCGCGCTCAATGATGTGTTCGACCCTGACGATTTCTACCGGGTCTTCGCCTCCAACAGCCCCGAGGCGCGCAACGAGACTTTCGGCTTTTCCGGCACGGTTACGCTCGAGCTGGGTAATGCCACACTGAAGTCGATCACCGCCTACCGCGAGCTCGACAGCTTTTCGACTGCGGACCCGGACGGCACCCGTTTCCGGCTCTACGATCAGGATGTGACAACCAAGCAGAACCAGTTTAGCCAGGAACTGCAGATCGCTGGCGACGCCTTGGGCGGTGATCTCAATTACCTGCTCGGCGCCTATTACTTCGCCGAGGATGCAAGCCAGGTGCTGGACCTGTGCTTCGCCCCGATCAGCGATCCGGGTGCGGCGCCCTTCGCGGCGTGCAACACCTGGACGCAGGGCAACGAACAGGAAACCCGCTCCTATGCCGTCTTCGGACAGGCGCGATACGAGGTGCTGGACGGGCTCTCCTTCACGCTGGGTGGACGCTATACCTGGGACGAAAAGGACATTGTCTCCAACCAGTTCTTCGACTTCCGCCCGCAAGCTGTCGGCCCGGGGGCGGTGTTCGGCTTTGGCCTGCCGCCTGCGCTGCTGGGCCAGCGCATTGTGTTGCCGATCGTCACCAATCTGCCCGATAGCGTCTCGTTCGAGGAGTTCACCCCCAAGCTGGGCGTCGAATACAAGGTCAATGACGATGCCTTCCTGTTCGCATCCTATTCCAAAGGGTTCCGCGCAGGCGGCTTCAACGGCCGGTTGATCCTGCCGCAGGCCAGTGTCCCGACCTATGACCCCGACACCAACGACACCTACGAATTCGGCTTCAAGACCGATTGGCTGGATCGCCGCCTGCGCGTCAACGGAACGCTGTTCTATTCGCAGTACAAGGACATCCAGCAGACCATTGTCGACCCGCAGGTGCAGTTCCGGGTGGCGAACGCCGGGGATGCGGTGCTCAAGGGCTTCGAGCTGGAGACGGTGATCGTCCCGGTCGACGGCTTCCGGATCGATGCGGCGGTGGGCTATACCGACAGCGAGTTCGAGAACGTGCCAGCCGCCGTCGGCCCGATCAACGGCAACCGCCTGCCCTTCAGCCCGGAATGGACTGTGTCGCTGGCGGCGCAGTACGACATCGAAACCAGCGCGGGCACCTTCACCCCGCGGATCGATTATCGCCTGCAATCGGAGGTGTTCTTTACCGCCTTCAACCTGCCGCTCGAACGGCAGGAAAGCTATGGCTTGCTCAACGCGCGGCTCGCCTGGGTAGACGCCAACAAGCGCTTCAATGTTGCCGTGTTTGCGCAGAACCTGACCGACGAGCAATACTTCACCTTCGGGCAGGATGCGCTGGCGACCCAGGGCGTGGCCTATTCCTATCTCGGGCGGCCGCGCGAGTTCGGGGTGAGCGCCGGGGTCAATTTCTGATGGGCCAGCGGCGTGTTCTGGTGATCGGCGGGACCGGCAAGATTGGCTCCCGCCTCACCGCGATCCTGCGCGCGCGGGGCGCCGATGCTGTGGTGCTGGCCCGCAATCCGGGCCCAGGCGGGCTGGCGGGCGATACCGCCGATGCCGAGGCCCTGGAGGCAGCGGCATGCGGCTTTGACGCTGCCTTGCTGACAACCCCGCTGGGGCCGGACGAGGCCGAAATCGGCGTCGCGGCCGTGGCTGCGCTGCGCCGGGCTGGTGCGGGCAGGATCGTCTATGTCGCCGTCCACAATCTGGAAGCGATGCAGGCGATCCCGCATTTCGCCACCAAGATTCCCGTGAAAGCGGCAGTGCTGGAGGGCGAAGGCGGCACCGTGCTCCAGCCCAATTTCTTCTTCCAGAACGATTTGCTCGCCCTGCCCGCGATAACCCATGGCGGGGTCTATCCCATGCCGATCGGCCATCGGGGTGTGTGGAGCATCGATGCCACAGACATTGCCGAGGCCGCCGCCAACGCTTTGCTGGATGATGCCGGAATCGGTGAGGCGGTGCCGCTGTGCGGACCGGAAAAGCTGACCGGCCCCGATTATGCCGCCCACTGGGCCGATGCGCTGGGGCGCCCTGTGATTTATCCCGGCGATGCGATCCCGCCCTTCCTCGGCGCCATGCAGGCCGCCATACCGGGGCTGGGCGAATGGGAACTCGATGATTTCCGGCTGATGATGGAGGTTACCCAGAAAATGGGCTGTCCCGCGACGCCGTCAGATCATGCCGCAACCCGCGCCATTCTGGGCCGCGCGCCCCGCACCCACCGCGAATTCATTGCCGATGTGCTGAAGGAGAACACCCCGTGAAACCCCTCTACACCGCCACTGCCACTGCCTCGGGAGGGCGCAATGGCCATGTCGAATCCGACGACGGCCTTGTAAGCCTCGATCTTGCGATCCCCGCCCCGATGGGCGGTCCCGGCGGCGGGAGTAATCCTGAACAGCTCTTCGCTGCGGGCTACGCCGCCTGTTTCCATTCCGCGCTGCAATTCGTGGCCGGACAGAGCAAGACCGACGTTGCGGGATCGAGCGTCACCGGCCACGTAAGCATCGGGATGCGCGAGGACGGTCCCGGCTTCGGACTTGCCGTGCATCACGAAGTGTCCCTCCCCACCCTGACGCAGGCCGCCGCCGAGGATCTTGTTGCCAATGCGCACGAGGTCTGCCCCTATTCCAACGCCACTCGGGGCAACGTTGTCGTCCAATTCACCATCACAGGAGGTCAGGCATGACCGAGGCAATGGGCTATACCGCCGCGCTTGCGCCCGAGCATCACGATGTGCCGCCGATGCGGCCCTTCACGGACGGCGACCACCCCAACGCGATCATGCTTTTTGAAGCGCACAACGCCTTCAAGCAGGGGGATGCCGAAGCGCTGTTTTCCAAGATGGCCGACGATGTCGTGTGGCACATGCCGGGCGACAATTGCCTTGCGGGCACTTATGTGGGGCGCGAGGAAATCCTGCGGAACTTCGGCATGTTGCAGGCGGCGGTCGATGCCTATTGGGCGCACCCGCTCGACTATTTCGGCAGCGACGACCATGTCGTGCTGATCGCCGAGGTCCGCGCCCGCAAGGGTGAGCGGACGCTGCGCACCAAAGAAGCGATGACCTGGCGAATCGAAGACGGCAAGCTCAAGGAATGCTGGCACATGTGCCTCGAACCTGAAAAATGGGATGCGTTTTTCCTCAAGGCGTGACTCTCTCCCGCCAAGCCTGAGGGCGGCCCCACATTTCCGGCGCGGCCGCCTTCATTTTGTCCGGCGTCCACACGAAATCGGTGTCGATCACGGTTTCGACACGCTCCACGCCGGGCAGCACCGCCAGATCATGCGCTGCGGCTTGCGCGAAATGCGGGGCCATGGTGCAGCCGGCAAAGGTTACGCAGAAGGTGACCGTCAGCACGCCGCCTTCCAGAACCCAACCGCGCACCAGCCCCATGTCGAGCACCGAGACCGGGCGCCCCGCCGCAATACTGCACGGATCGTGGATCCGGCTGAGAACCGCGCGGATGCCCTCATCCATATCCTGCATGTCGGTCAGTTCCCGGTCCAGCACGCCCACGGCTCCTTCATGGCGACCCCGTGAAAGGCATCACCCTTCTGGCGGGCCTGCCAGTGGGCAATGTCCAGCCCCGCCATCCGTGCATAATTGTCCCCCAAGATCATGCGTTTCACACCCTGGTCGATCTGCGGGATTCCGTGCCGGCTCAGGGTTTCCTCCCCAAACCGGAAATCCCAGAACAGCTTTAGCAGGTGCTGCGGGTGAACCACGGTGCAGCCCGTCGACCATAGGATCTTTTCCGGCCCGCCCCATTGCATCAGCAGCGCCAGCGCCGCCTCGAACCGGCCCGGCGCCTGCCACAACATCGCGGTGGTGGTTTCCAGATTGGCATAGACATTGGGAAAGCGCCCGATCGCAAGCGCGGTCTCCTCGATGAAGGCCATGCCCGAATGGACGATCTCGAAGGCCATGCCCGGGAAGGCATCAGCCGCCTGTTCGAAATCCTCGCCGATCCGGTAGGGCGCCAACGGTACTGAGCCATTGGGCAGCGCTTTGTGAATGGCGATCGACTTCAGCCCCAGCGCCTCGGCCCGCTCGATCAGGCGCATCACGGTATCATCCGTGGTCAGCCAGTGGCGATAGGGGTCCATCTGGTGGGGGTAGAGCTTCACCCCGATGGCGTTCGGTGTGCCTTCGACCTGCCGTTCCAGATCCTCCAGCACGAAAGCGCAATCCTGCGTCGGATCGAGCCCGACATAGCCCAGCACCCGCGTCGGCCAGCGGGTGGTCATCTCGACCGTTTTCCACTCGGCGGCAAACCCGTCCTTGAACCAGGTGTCGAGCCGCAGCGTGTGGGTGGCGGCAAGGCTGGTCTGGCTTTCTTCAAAGATCGTGCGCAGCAGCGCCTCGGGCGCCATGTCGGTCATGTAGACGTCTTGCGGACACAGTGCCTCGGGCGGGCTCAGCATGGCGTGGAGACCATAGGACATCTGGTACAGCTGCTCGCCATATTTGCTGGCGACATTACTCCGGTCGAGGTTCAACGCGTGGATCACCGGGTCGATGACAAAGACGTCGTCCGGCAAGTTCGGCAGGTTGTAGTATGATGCAGGCATGGCCGCTCCTTTCTGGCTGTTATGCCGCTGTGGCGGGCGCGTACCAGTGTTTGCCTGTCGCAGCGGCATAACCATAATTCATGCAGCCCGCGCAGCCGGTAGCATGAAGACGCCGGGCGGGCCGCCTAATGTCGCGGCATGACAACGGCATCACCTTTGCGCGATCTGGTCCGCCCCGATTCTGTCCATCGCTCGGTCTATACTGATCCGGCGATATTCGATGTGGAGATGGAGCGGATCTTCGGCCGCGCGTGGCTTTATCTCGCGCATGACAGCGAGCTGCCTGAACCGGGCGATTACGTGGTGCGGCACATGGGGGCGCAGGGCGTGATCCTGACCCGGGGGAAGGACGGCGCAGTCCACGCGATCTCCAACCGCTGCTCGCATCGGGGCGCGACCTTGTGCGCCTTTGAAAAAGGCAGTGCGCCAGCGGGCCACCAGTGCCCCTATCATGGCTGGATGTTCAACGCGGACGGCACTCTGCGCGGCATCCCGCACCCCGGCGGCTATGACGGGGTGCTGGACAAGGCCGATCTCGCCATCACGCGGGTGCGGACTGAGACCTATCGCGGGTTCATCTTCGGCAATCTGGCAGGCGCGGCGGCGGGGCCGCTGCTGGATTTCCTCGGCCACATGAAGACCTCGATCGATGATCTGGTGGATCGCTCTCCCACCGGGCGGATCGAAGTCGGCAAGTACCAGCTGCGCCATTATTACCGCGCCAACTGGAAGATGACCTTCGAGAACCTCAACGACACGATCCACCCCGGCTTTGCCCATTCGGCCTCGGTCGTCTCGGCGAAAGCGGTGACGGCGCAAGTCGGCCCGGAGAATGTGGTGCCGACCGTGGGCATGATGCTGGCGAACGGCAAGCCGATCCAGTTCTTTCAGGACCTCGACATGGTGACCGCGCCCGGCGGCCACTCCTATATCGGCGGGCACATGGGGTCGAATTACACCCCCGACACCGCCGACGCCTATACCGCCGCACTGATCGCGCATCACGGCGAGGCGCGGGCGAAAGAGGTGCTGTCGGTCGACCGCCATCTGATGCTGCTTTACCCGTCTTCCTTCTGGCATGCGCGCTACCAGACAATCCGGATCATGCGCCCCGTCCGCCACGATCTGACCGAGATGATCGGCTACACCTTCCGGCTGGTCGGTGCGCCGGAGGAGACCCACGTCAACGCCATCGAGTATTGCACCGGCGCCAATTCCGCCGCCTCGCCGGTGATCGCGGACGATCTGGAAATCTACGAGCGCTGCCTTGAGGGCAACACCAATGATGCTCGCGAGTGGGTGCCGATGAGCCGGGGCCTCAAGGAAGTGCGCGGGGCCGACGATGCCCATACCCGCTCGCCCTCGACCTCGGAAATCTACATTCGAAACCAGTTCGCCGCTTGGGCGGAATACATGAGTGTAGAGACATGATCGCCGAAGTTGCCGCGCTGATCGAGCTTGAAGCCGCATTGCTCGACGATTGCCGCTTCCCGGAATGGCTGGCGCTGTTCACCGAGGATTGCCTTTACTGGGCGCCCGTCTCGCCCGACATGGCGTCCCCGCGCGAAGGGCCGAGCCACTTCCGCGACGACCGGCAGATCATGATGGTGCGCACCCACCGTCTCGCCAATCCCCGCGCCTTCGGGGCGGAGCCAAGCCCGCGCACCCTTCATGTCATTTCCAGCGTGCGGATCGAGGCTGACAGCGGCGATGAAATTCTCGCATCCTCCAGCCAGATCATGCTCGAATACCGCAATCGCGGGAGGTTCGAGGACGACCAGCGCGCCTTCGGATCGCGGGTGCGCCACCGGCTGCGGCGCACGCCGGAAGGGCTGCGGATCGCCGAAAAGCGGATCGACCTTATCAACGCCGAAGGGCCGTTCAACGCGATGGCGGCACCGCTTTGAGTATCGCGTGGATCCCTTACGGGGCATACTGGTCGACGCCCTTCGTGCGCTGGCAAGGGGCCTTGGCCGAACTCCACAGCCTGCGCCTTTCGGCATGGGTGGCGGCGCGCGCGCTGGCAAAGCGGGGGATTGATCCGCAAGTCTTCGATTTCGGCGTGCTGGGCATGACAGTGCCGCAGCAAGGTTGCTTCTACGGGTTGCCCTGGGCAATGGGCGAAATCGGCGCGAGCCATGTGGGCGGGCCGACGATCATGCAGGCCTGTGCGACTTCGGCGCGCAGCGTGCAGGTCGCGGCGCAGGAGGTTGCGGCGGGGCTCGCAACAACCGCGCTGGTGCTGGCGTGTGACCGGGTCTCCAACGGCCCGCATATCTACTACCCCGCGCCTTCCGCTACGGGCGGGACGGGGCAGAGCGAAAACTGGGTGCTGGACAATTTTGCCCGCGATCCCTTCGCCGGGGTGGCGATGATCACCACCGCCGAGAACGTCGCGAAGAAGCACGGCATCACCCGCGAGGAACAGGACGACCTCACCCTCGCCCGCTATAACCAGTATGGCGATGCGCTGGCGGACGATAGCGCCTTCCTGCGCCGCTTCATGGACCTGCCCTTCGACGTGCCGGATCCTCGTTTCGTCAAGGTAGTCGCCAGTCTGGACGGCGATGTCGGCGTGCAGTCCTCCGACCCTGCCAAGGTGCGCGGATTGAAGCCTGTGGTCGAGGGTGGGAGTGTCACCTATGCCGGGCAGACCCATCCGGCAGACGGCAATGCGGGCCTCGTCGTCACCACCCGCGAGCGAGCGCGTGAGTTGGCCCGCGCTCCGGGCATCGAGATCGCCCTGCTCGGCTTCGGCACGGCGCGCACCGCCATCGCCCATATGCCCGAAGCGCCTGTCCCCGCCACCCGTGCCGCGCTCAATCAGGCGGGGCTCACCATAAACCAGATCGACTGCGTGAAGTCGCACAACCCCTTCCTCGTCAACGATCTGGTGTTCTCGAAGGAGACGGGCTTCGCGCTCCAAGCGATGAACAATTACGGCTGCTCGCTGGTCTGGGGCCATCCGCAGGGGCCGACGGGGCTGCGTGCGATGATCGAGCTGATTGAGGAGCTTGCATTACGCGGCGGCGGGCGCGGGCTGTTTCAGGGCTGCGCGGCGGGGGACACGGCCATGGCGATAGTGATCGAGGTGAGCGGATGCTGACCGCAGACGATCGTAAGCCCCTTTGGGTGCCGCAGACCACCGTGGACATCCTTGACCGCGCCGCCGCGCGGTGGCCCGAATGGACCGCGCTGGTGTGCGAGAATGAACGCCTGACCTATTCCCGATACCGCGAAAGGGTGCGGACGATTGCTACGGCTCTGGCTACGCGCGAAATTGCCGGCGGGCGGGTCGCGATCATCCTGCGCAATGGGATTGATATCGCGCTGGCACTGTTCGGGGTGCAGGCAGCGGGCGCGGCTACGGCCTCGCTCAACCCCGATTACACGCCCGGCGAACTCGCCCCGATCATAGCGCAGATTTCACCTAGCGTGGCGATCACCCATGCGGATTTGCGCGAAACCATCGCGGCGCTGGTGCCGGCAACCTGCGCGGTGCTGACCGTGGCCGAACTGGAGGCGGAAAGCCCCGGCGTGCGCACCCTTCCCGCCGTCGACCCGGCGACCATGGCGGTGCTGCAATTCACCGGAGGCACCACCGGCACCCCCAAGGGCGCGATGCTGAGCCACCGCGCGGTCGCCACGAATGTCGCCCAGCGCGAGGCGGTGCTGCCGACGCAGCCCGGCGCCGAGCGGATCATCTGCATGATGCCGCTCTACCACTCCTTTGCCGCCGCGATGTGCCTGCACCTTTCAGCCTACTGCGGCGGCGCGCTGCACATCCTGCCGCGCTATCGGCCTGACTGGCTGCTCGACACGATCGAGCACGAGCGCATCACCCGGCTGCCCGCCGGGCCGACGGTGTTCAACAGCCTGCTCGGCTTCGACGGCTTGACCCGCGGGAAAGTCGCAAGCCTTGTCTGCGCCTATTCCGGCTCCGCGCCGCTGCCTCATGACACACTGGCGCGCTGGGAGGCGGCGACGGGGGTGCCGATCTACGAAGGCTACGGGCAGTCGGAAGCCGGGCCGGTGCTGACCTATCACGGCCCCGGCATGGTGCTGAAGCAGGGTTCGGTCGGCCCGGCCCTACCCCTCACGCAGCTGCGGATCGACGGCGATGGACCGCTGGGAGAAGTGCTCGCACGCGGGCCGCAGATCATGGATGGATATCTGAGCCGCGCAGAGGAAACCGCCGCGACCCTGAAGGACGGCTGGCTCCTCACCGGCGACATCGGGCGGCTGGACGAAGACGGCTACCTCTTCATCGAGGACCGCAAGAAGGACATGGCGATTGTCGGCGGCTACAATGTCTACCCGCGCGAGATCGACGAGGTGCTTGCCGCTCACGCTTCCGTGCGCGAGGCGGGCGCGGTCGGCGTGCCGGATGCCTATCGCGGCGAGGTGATCTGGGCTTTTGTCGCAGGCGAAGGCCTGATCGAAGCTGAGGTGCTGGATCACTGCGCTGCGCGGCTCGCCAAATACAAGCGCCCGGCGCGGCTGGTGTTGCTGGACGCCTTGCCGCGCACGGCGGTCGGCAAGATCGACAAGCAGGCATTGAAGGCAAAGGCGCAGGCCATGCGCGCGGATGCCGATCATGCCGCCTGAACAGCTCGCCCCGATCCGCGCGGGTTTGCTCGCCCGCCGCGCCGCTCCGACGCCTCCGGTCGAGGCGCGGCGTACAGGGTTCGAGGCGCAGATGGCGGCGCTGCCGGTCGATTCCGAGGTGGTTGTCACTCCGACAAATCTGGGCGGGGTTCCCGCCCTGCGCTCGCGTTTTGGTGACGAGACCGGGCGAGTGCTGCTGTGGCTCCACGGCGGAGCCTTTGTACTGGGTTCGTCGGCGAGTTACCGCCCCTTCGCGGCGCGACTGGCGCGGGCCTGCGACTGCGACGTCATCGTCCCAGATTACCGCCTCGCTCCCGAGCACCCGTTCCCGGCCGCGCGCCATGACACAATTGCAGCACTCGCAGCATTGGAAGCGCAAGGAGTGCCGATGGAAAACGTCGCCATCGGAGGGGACAGCTGCGGCGCCAATCTCGCGCTTTCGACCGTTCAGGCGCGTATGGCAGCCGGCGCGGTGCTGCCCTCGGCCTTGTGGCTGATGTCGCCCTACCTCGACCTGACCCATTCGGGCAATTCCATCATGAACCGTGCGGCGGCAGACCCTTTCATTGACCCGGCCGGGATGGACGATACTGCGCGCAGCTATCTTGGCGGTGCCAGCCCAGCTGATCCGCGCGCTTCGCCGCTGTTCGGGGCGCTGGACGGCTTGCCCCCCGTACTTGTTCAAGTCGGATCGGACGAGGTGCTGTTCGACGATGCCGCTCGCCTGTGCGAACGGGTCAAGGCGGAGGGCGGCCGCCTGGTCTTTCAGGAATGGGCGGGCATGATCCACGTATGGCCGCTGTTCGCCCATGCCGTTGACGAGGGCGCCTGGGCGATTGCGCAGGGAAGCGTTTTTCTCTCGCAGACCTGGCCACCGGTTGCGTCCCGGTCCGAGTGATGTAGTCTCACGCGATGGAGCTTCGCCAGATCAAGTATTTCCTCGAAATCGTGCGTTGCGCGAGTTTTGGGCAGGCGGCTGAACGACTGCACATCACCCAGCCCGCGCTGTCCAAGAGCATTCGCAATCTGGAGCAATCGCTCGGCGTGATGTTGCTCGAACGCCATCCTGGCGGCGTGGTGCCGACCGAGTATGGCAAGCTGTTTCTCGATTATGCCGCGCTGATCACCGGCGAGGTTGACCGCGCGCTCGAAGAAATTTCCCAGATGAAAGGCACCGGGCGCGGGATCGTGCGGGTCGGCGCGGGCGCGACGATGATGCAATATCTGATCCCGCAGGCGGTGCGCGCCTTCGTGGCGGGTGACGATCAGGCGGTGGTCACCTTCCGGCAAGGCTTGCGGGACGAACTGATCGCTTGCCTGCGCCGGGGCGAGGTGGATATCGTGGTCGGCTCGGTCGGGGGGCTCAGCCATGACGACGACCTGCGACAGGAAGTGGTGCTGCAGGACGAGATCGTGGTCGTCGCCGACCGCAATCATCCGCTCAGCCAGCGCGAAAGCGTCAGCATGGCCGATCTGGGCGCTTACAAGTGGGTACTGCCCGATGGCACTGAGGGCGAGCGCAACCGCCTCACCCGCGTGCTGCGCGCCGCCGGAATGCCGCCGCCTTCATGCGTGATCTCGACGCCGTCATCGACCTTCATGGCGACAATGCTGCAAGACAGCGAGTTCCTGAGCTACCTGCCGCGCGCACTGATCCAGCTGGAAAGCGACTATGCTCACCTCGTGCCGCTCGCCATCGATACGCCGATCTGGGATGCTGTGACGGTTGGTGTGACCTATCGCCGCCGGGGCGTGATGCTGGCCCCGGTGCGTAAATTCATCAACCGGCTGATCGAGGTTGGACAAGGAATTGCAAAGGCTGCTTAGGGCGCGGACGGATGTGCGCCATAAATTGGGCGTTCAGCACTAAGGTCAGCGTTTATGCGGGTGTAACTACCCGGCCCCGTTACCCGGCCGATCAATTGCATGGCATAGGGATCGGGCCGCAGGCGCTGCGCGTCGATGAAGGCGTCGGCGATTTCCATCGCCACCACCTCACCGATCAGGATGACCGTTTCCGGAGCTGCGTCGAGGTAGTCGAACAATCGGCATTCGAACGATGCAGGTGCGCTGGCGATGGTCAGCGGGGTGACGATTTGGGACGCGCGCATTTCCAGCCCGGCCAAGGCCGCCTCGTCCACGTCGGGCGGAGCATCGATGCAGGTGGTATTCATTTCCGCCAGCATTGGCTCCCCCACCAGATGCACCACGAATTCACGGGTTTCGAGGATATTGGCCGCCGTGTCCTTCAGCCTTCCATCCGCCTGCCGCATCGTGCCCAGCACCACCAGCGGGGGCGATGCACCCATCATGTTGAAGAAGCTGTAGGGCGCGACATTGCCCACCCCGTCCGCCGAAAGGCTGGAGACCCACGCGATCGGGCGCGGGACGATGCAGCCCGCCATGAGCTTGTAGCGTTCAGCGCCGGAGAGCGCGTCCATTCGCCAGCGCATCAGTCCTAACCCCGGAAAGCGACCGGTGGCCGCGGACGGGTATCCACCTCGAGCCGGAAGACGTCGGGCCGGGCATAGTGCCCCGCAACATCGAAATCGTAGCGCGCGCGCGGAATTTCTTCGGGGTCGATATTGGCGTAAAGGATGGTTTCGCCCGCATAGTCCGGCCCTGCCAGCACCTCGCCCAGCGGACCGACGATCATGCTTCCGCCGCGCATCAACACGATCGCCGGATCGTCCCCCAGCGCGCAGTCGTATTCCGCCGGATAGTCGCCGCGCCGGATGAACTGGCAGGCCGACAGGACATGGCATCGCCCCTCCAGCGCGACGTGGCGCATCGTGGCGGCCCAGCCATCGCGGTCGTCAGCGGTGGGTGCGCAGTAGAGCGTCACGCCCTGCGCATACATTGCCATGCGCATCATCGGCATGTAATTTTCCCAGCAAATCACCGCGCCGACGTGGCCCAGCGCGGTCTCGACCACCGGCAGGGTCGATCCGTCGCCGAAGCCCCAGATCAACCGCTCCGCACCGGTGGGCATCAGCTTGCGGTGGTGAGCCATGGTAGCCGCCGCACCGTCAATGATCAGAGCTGTGCAATAAAGTGTGCTGCCATGGCGCTCGATGATCCCGATCACAACCACCATCGCCGCTGCCCCCGCCGCCTCTCGGATTTGCGCCACCTCCGGCCCATCGAGCGCCACGGCCTGATCGAAATAGCGGGCGTAGTCCGCCCGGCCCTCGGGCTTCCTCATCCCGACTGGCGTCCCGAAGCTCGCGCCCTTGGGATAGCCGCCGATAAAGGCTTCGGGAAACACTGCCAGCTTTGCGCCCCCTTCCCCCGCCTCGGCAATCAGCGTCGCCGCCTTGGCTGCGCTTTTCGCGCTGTCATGGGGACACGCGCTCGCCTGCACGACAGCCGCACGGAACGGGGCGGGACGAACAGAGGTCATGGCCATAGCACCGAATAGCATGAGGGCTCGGGCTCCGCGCAATGGCAATAATGGGCGGAGCGATAACCAATGCGCATGAGGGACAGGCATGGGGCAGGCAAGTTTCGACAACCACCGCGAAGACGTGGCGGGCCGCGCCAATGTCGCCGACACGCCCGAACTGGTGGCCTATTACCAGCGGCTCGCCGAGCTCGGCACCGGGGCGCTGTGGACCGTCGCCAACAAGATCGAGCCGTGGGAACCTGTCTCCACCTCGGTGCCGATGTTGTGGCGCTATCGCGATCTGCGCGAGGATGTGCTGCGCGCGCTCAATCTGGTGACGCCCGAACAGGCCGGACGACGGGTGGTTTATCTCGACAATCCCGGCCGCTCCGAAGTGGTCGCGGCAGTGGGCTGGCTCTATTCGGGCCTGCAAGTCATGGCCCCGGGCGAATGCGCCTCAAGCCACCGTCATTCGGCCTCCGCGCTGCGCTTCATCATGGAAGGCAGCGGCGCCTTCACCAATGTCGATGGCCACAAGCTGACGCTGGGGCGCAATGATTTCGTGCTCACCCCCAACGGCACGTGGCACGAGCACGGCGTGGCCGAGGGCGGCACCATCTGCATCTGGCAGGACGGGCTCGACATTCCGCTGATGAACGCGCTGGAGGCCAATTTCTACGAGGTGCACCCCGATCTCAATCAGGCGGTGTCCTTCCCGGTCGATGATACCACCGCAACCTGGGCAGGATCGGGTCTGCGGCCGCAGGGGCAGGAGTGGAAGAAGCGCTATTCCCCGATGCTGAAATACGAATGGGAGCCGACTTACGAGGCGCTGACCAAGCTTGCGCGGGTCAGCGACGGGTCGCCGTTTGACGGGATCATCATGGACTACGTCAACCCCGTCACCGGAGGACCGGTGATGCCCACCATCGGCGCGCATATGCAATTGCTGCGCCCCGGCGAGCACACCCGCGCGCACCGGCAGGTCGGCAGCTTCGTCTATCAATGCGCCAAGGGCCGAGGCTTTTCGATCATCAACGGCCAGCGCTTCGACTGGCAGGAGCGCGACATCTTCGTCGTGCCTGCATGGATGTATCACGAACACGCCAACGCCAGCGAGACCGAGGACGCCTGCCTGTTCGCCTTCCATGATCTGCCGGTGATGCGCAGCCTCGGCCTCTACCGCGAGGAAGCATTGGGCGAAAACGGCGGACATCAGCCGATCAGCTAAGCAAGAAGGACTATCAATGAAGCTTGTTACCTATCGCCGGAATATCGAAGCGGCGGCGCGGCTGGGAGCCGTGGTCGATGGCCGGGTGGTCGATCTGGCGCGGCTGGGCGCAGGCCACGGCGCGGCGCTGCCTTCGACCATGCTTGAATTTATCGACCTGGGGCCGGATGCGGTGGAGGTTGCGACGCAGATGATCGCAGACTCCGCAGGGCGCTACCCGCTCGGCAGCGCGCTGTCGCTCGCCGATGTGCGCCTGCTCGCCCCGATCCCGCGCCCGCGCAAAAACCTGTTCGGCATCGGGCTGAACTATACCGAGCACGTGGCCGAATCCGCCGCCTCGCTCGACACCTCGCCCGATCTGCCGCGCCAGCCGGTGATCTTTTCCAAGCCGCCCACCACGGTGATCGGCCCTGACGAGCCCATCCGTCATGACGCCGCCATCACCCAGCAGCTCGACTGGGAGGTAGAACTCGCCGCGATCATCGGCACCACCGCGAAGGCCGTGGCGCGCGAGGATGCCCTCGCCCACGTGTTCGGCTACAGCCTCGTCATCGACATGAGCGCGCGCGACAATCGCCGCGCCGGGCAGTGGATCTATTCCAAGGGGCAGGACAGCTACGCCCCGATGGGCCCCTGCATCGTCACCGCCGACGAGATTCCCGATCCCCAGACACTCGACCTCGCCCTGTGGGTCAACGGGGTGGAAAAGCAGCGCAGCAACACCGCCTTCATGCTGTTCAAGGTGGACGAACTGGTCGCCGACATCAGCGCGGGAATCACGCTCGAACCCAGCGACATCATCGCCACCGGCACCCCGGCGGGGGTCGGTGCGGGCCGGACGCCGCAGGAATGGGTATGGCCGGGCGACGTGATCGAGGCGGAGCTCGAAGGCATCGGCCGCCTACGCCATCCAGTCGTCAAGGTCTGAGGGAAGCCCGGCCCGGAGCGATGCTGCAATCGCTTCGGGCCAGGGGCGCGAGGTCTTTGCGTCCAGATCCATACACACAAGCACGCCCTCGCCCTTCAGCCGCAGGGTGCCCTCGGCGGTGAAGGCGAAACGATAGGTGCAGCTGCTGTTGCCGACCCTGACCGGGGTCAGCGCGATTTCCAGCACATCGCCGAGCATCGCGGGCGCGACGAAATCCGCTTCCAGCCGCACCGTCGGCGTGCCGATCCGGTCGTCGAGGTGCAAGCTGCGGAAGTCTCGCCCCAGCGCCGCGAACCAATCCTCTACCGCCGCATTCAGCATCTCGAAGAAGCGCGGGTAGAACACGATCCCCGCCGCATCGACATGAGCGAAGCGGACAGGGGTGTGGTGGACAAACGCCACTCCGCTACGCCCGCAAGGCTTCGGCAAGCTTCGCCTCGGCGCGGGCCATCTGCTCGTATCCGGGACGAACGGCAGCGGGGACGAAGGGGCGCGCCTCGGCAGCCTTGGCCGCCGCGTGGAGCGTGAACATCGGATTGGCGAGATGCGGGCGGCCGATCCCGATGAGGTCGGCGCGCCCAGCCAGCAGGATCGAATTGGCCTGGTCGGCATCCTCGATATTGCCTACCGCCATCACCGGGATCCCGACCTCGTTGCGGATAAGATCGGCAAAGGGGGTCTGGAACATCCGCCCATAGACGGGGCGCGCGAGCGGGTTGGTTTCGCCTGCAGACACGTCAATCAGATCGACGCCTTCCGCCTTCAGCATCCGGGCGATCGCGACCGCATCGACGGGTTGAATGCCATTGTCCCCCGACCAGTCCGTTGCCGAAATCCGCACCAGCAGCGGGCGGTTTTCCGGCCATGCCGTGCGCACCGCACGCACCACCTCCAGCGGCCACGCCATGCGCGCCGCCAAATTGCCGCCCAGCACGTCGTCCCTCTGATTCATGATTGGCGTGACAAAGCTCGATAGCAGGAAGCCGTGGCCCGCATGGATTTCAAGGCAGTCAAAGCCCGCATCATAGGCGCGCCTCGCCGCAGCGACGAAATCGGCCTTGATCCGGTCAAGATCGTCCAGCGTCGCCTCCTCTGGTACCAGTCCGCCCGGCTTCCATGCCCGCGCCGAGGCCGAAAGGATCGGCCATGGATCATCCAGCGGCACATCATACCCGCGCCCGCCTTCCGGCGCACGGCAGGACGCCCGCGCGCCGGCATGGCCGATTTGGACGCAGGTCTTGCTTTCAGAATTGGCGTGGATGAAGGTGTTCACTGCGTGCCACAGCGCGACCTGCGCATCGTCCCACAGACCGGGACAGGCGATCGTCGGGCGACCCTCCGAAGAGACGGCGAGCATTTCGGAAATAATCAGCCCCGTCCCCCCCATCGCCCGCGCGCCGTAGTGGACAAGATGACGGTCGGTGGCGAAGCCATCCGCATCGGCCATGTAGGTGAGCATCGGGGTCATGACGACGCGGTTGGGCAGAGCGACGTCGCGCAAGCGGTAGGGAGTGAACAACGGCTGTCCGCTCGTATCCTCGGCCCCCTCGACCCCGCGATACCAGCGCTCGGCTCCCTCCAGCCAGTTCCGGTCGCGCAGGCGCAGGTTCTCGTGGCTGATGCGCTGGCTGCGGGTCAGCAACGCATAGGCGAATTGCGGCAGATCGAAGTCGATATAGCGGTCGATATCCTCGAACCACTCGGTTGAATTGCGCGCCGCGTTCTGGACGCGCAGCACCGCAGTGCGGCGTTCTTCCTCGTATTCGGCGAGCGCGGTGGTCAGCCCTTGCGGATCGTCCAGACCGGGCCGGTCGAGCACCTCGGCCAGCTTGATCGCATCCTCCAATGCCAGCTTGGTTCCCGACCCGATCGAAAAGTGCGCCGTGTGCGCCGCATCACCCAGCAACACCAGATTGCCCCGCGACCAGCGCCCGCAGGAGACCCGGCGGAAGTTCAGCCAATTGGCCGAACCGCGCAAGTGCGCCGCATTGGAAATCAGCTTGTGCCCGCCCAGATGGCGCGCGAATAGCTTTTCGCAGAAGGCGATTGCCTCCTCCTGCTCCATACCCTCAAAGCCCAGACCCGCCCATGTTGCAGGGCTGCATTCGACGATGAAAGTCGAGGTATCCGCATTGAACTTGTAGGCGTGAGCCCACACCCAGCCATGCGGCGTGTTTTCGAAAATGAACGCGAAGGCATCGAACAGCTGGTGCGTGCCAAGCCACATGAACTTGTTGCGGCGCACGTCGATATCCACCTCGAAGTGCTCGGCAAACCGCGTGCGAACGGCGCTGTTCACCCCGTCGGAAGCGATGATCAGATCATATCCGGGGTAGTTTGCCGGATCACTGCTGCATTCATGCTCGAAGTGAAGTTCCACCCCCAGTTCAGCGGCGCGGGCCTGCAAAATCTGGAGCAGGTGCTTGCGCCCGATGCCGATGAACCCGTGGCCTGACGAAGTGCTGGTCGCCTCGCCGACGGTCACGGCGATATCGTCCCAGTGCGCAAAGCTGTCCGAGATCGTCTGGGCGCTGACCGGATCGATGGCGGTCAGATTGGCGAGTGTTTGGTCGGAGAACACAACCCCCCAACCGAAGGTGTCGCCGGCCCTGTTCCGCTCGAAAACGGTGATCTCGTGGGCAGGGTCGCGCAACTTCATCGCTATCGCGAAATAGAGTCCAGCGGGGCCGCCGCCAATACAGGCAATACGCATTTCAGATCAGCTCCGGGTCACGGCCAGCTCTGCGCGATCGCGCTGCAAGGCATCGATGAAGGCTTTGGTCGAGGTGGTCGTGATGGTTTCGCAATGTCCGTCTGCGAAGTGCAGGCGGAAGTGCGGCATCGAAGTGACGCCGCGGCGGCGCCATTCGGCGGTCTCCTCGAAAGGTTCAACAAGGTCTGCCTCGCTTTCGAGATGGGCAAGCGCGGCGGCCGGATCGAAGCCATGGGCAGCTGCGGCGCGGAGGAGGAAATCGAAATCGATGATCTGCGCCTCTTCGTAGAATCCGCGCGCGATCGCTTCGATCAGGTCGCCGCTGCTGCCCGGGCGCTCCCCCTCGGCCCAGCGCACCAACCGGTGTCCGTCGATGCTGGCAGGACCCCGCGTGATCTTTTCGAAGGCGAACGCAATGCCCAGCGGCGCACCAACACCGCGAACCCGTTCCCACATCGGCACTTGCAATGCCTCGCCATACTTGGCTCGGAAGACCGCGAGGAAATCATGCCCCGCCCGGTTGATATCGGGATAGAGCATGAACTGGTGCCACGTGATCGTGACCCCGGCTTCACCCTCACGCTCCAGCGCAAGCGAAAGTTGCTTCTTGGCGATCAGACACCAAGGGCACAGAAAGTCATAAACCGCTTCAATATGCATAATCACCAATTCCACCGCCGGTCAGGCGCTCGGCGTCGGGTTCTTCATCGGGATTTAGGCGGGGCTTAGGCCAATCACTTCTTTGGACATGGCCATGACAAACCGATTTGGGTCCAAACTTCGGATCATTAGCACGCCTGTCATGACGCCTCGCATCATTCACCACCGGGGAGATAATTCCGAAGTTTCTGAACTGCTGGGATTGGGGCCGCCCGCTAGTTCCATAAATCTTGCTGGCGGAGCCGCTCGGATTCGAACCCACTGGAGGCGAATGAACGTCGAAAATTCAGGTGCCGGCGGGTATCCATGGTGAATCATGGCTGTGCCCCCAGATCTGTCGATCTGTGCCCCCAAAAATGCCCCCATACGCCCGCGCCGCCGCCGCGCTCGGTCACGGCTGCAATCGGCACGGTCTCGCTCGGCTGAACGCCGTTATACACTAGCGTCAGGGTCACGGTCGCGCCGAGTGGTGGGGTGGCATCAATAATGCGATAGCGTGCGCGGTAAGTGCGCGTCACGGGGTCGGCGGCGGCCGCGAGTTCGCGCAATGTGAGCTGGAAGGTCCCGCCTCCATACAAGCGCCCCGTGGCGGCCTGTGGGACTGCGCCTCGCTGTTGCTCGGGTATGTCGACGACGACCTCGCGTGGGCCGCTTTGGGCGAAGCGCAAGACAAGGCTGCCAGCGGCGACCACTTGCCCGGGCTCGGCCAGAACCGCCGTCACGACGCCTGCTGCGTCGGCGCGCAGATCGCTGTAACCGCGCCGGCTGATGGCCAGTCGTGCATTGGCCCCGGCTGCCGCAGCTTCGGCGCGCGCGGTAGCAAGCCGCGCTGCAGCGGCCCGTTCCCCCTCGATAGCCGCATCATAGGTGCTGCGCGATATCGCACCGGCCTGCGTCAGCCCTTCCAGTCGCCGGGCATCGGCGGCTGCCCGCTCTGCGGTTGCCTGCGCGGCATCGACCGCGCGCATTGCAGCCTGAGCCTGAGACCGCGCCGCAGATGCACCATCAGCAAGGTCGGCGGGATCGATGCGGGCGAGCAGCGTACCAGCGCTGACGCTCGTTCCATTGTCCACCGGGCGGCTGACGATGCGACCGCCTTCCCGAAACGACAAGATGGCTTCAACGCGTGCCGCGACCGACCCGGTCAAAATGTTCCCGGCACCAGACAGACTTGGGGTTTGAGTAGCAACGGAACAGAAAACCTACATAAGCAATCCCGTCGCTTCT
>DAIQNP010000008.1:0-22644 GCA_036788335.1 Erythrobacter sp. | reverse complement strand
ACCTGAAGGACGATACGTTGTTCAACAACGTGGTGATGGGCAGGCTCATCACCCGCGTCGATCCGGACGGGAAGGCCAGGCTGCGGATGTTCCCGCAGCGACGGCACGAGAACCTGCAAGGCATCATCCACGGCGGGGTAACGCTGTCGCTGATCGACATTGCGCTGTTCGTCACGATGCACAACCTTGGCGCTGGCGATGCCGGACCATCGGTGACGCTGGAACTGTCGACCCAGTTCGTGGGCGGCGGCTACCCTGCCCGCCCGCTGGACGCAGTGACCGAGATCGTTCGCGAGACCGGCAAGCTGGTGTTCGTGCGCGGCATGGTGGAGCAGGAGGGCGATGTGGTCGCTGCCTTCTCCGGCATCGTCCGCAAGATGCAGCCGCGCCCGTGAGCGGATTGCTCGCGCGCTACGATGCGCTGATTGCCAGCGGGGAACTGCGTGCGGATGCGGACCAGCGCGCAGCGGCGGCAAAGCTGGCGGCGGTACAGGCGGCGCTGGAGGCTGAAGCGCCCGTTGGCTTCCTCGGCAGGCTGCTGGGCAAGAAGCCGCCCCGCCCGCGCGGAGTCTACATGTGGGGCGGGGTCGGGCGCGGCAAGTCGATGCTGATGGACGTGTTCCACGACACGCTTGCCCTGACCGCCAAGCGCCGGGTGCACTTCCACGCCTTCATGCAGGAGGTTCACGCCGCAATGCGCGACGTGCGCCAGCACGAAAGCGGCGACCCGATCCCGCATGTGGCAGAGAGGATGTCCGACGGTGTCGCCTGCCTCGCCTTCGACGAGATGATGGTCAACAATTCGGCCGACGCGATGATCATGAGTCGGCTGTTCACGCAACTGATCACGGAGCGCGGCGTGACCATCGTCACCACTTCGAACCGCCCGCCGCAGGACCTCTACAAGGACGGGCTGAACCGCGAACACTTCGTGCCCTTCATCGCACTGATCGAGCGCGAGCTGGACGTGGTGCCCCTGAACGGACCGACCGATTACCGGCTCGACCGGATCGGCGGGCTGGCGACGTGGCACACCCCGCTTGGCGATGCGGCGACGGAGAAGGTGCGCGAGGCGTTCTTCCGCCTCACCGACTTCGCCCCCGAAGATGCAGCGCATGTGCCCAGCGCCGATCTGAAGGTGGGCGAAACACGGGTGCTCCACGTACCCAAGTCACTGAAGGGCGTGGCGGTCTTCAGCTTCAGGAAGCTCTGCGCCGCAGCCCGCGGTGCGCCCGATTACCTTGCGATTGCAAGAGCCTATCACACCGTCATCATCGTCGGAATCCCCCGCATGGGGCCGGACAATCGCAACGAAGCAGCCCGCTTCGTGACGCTGATCGACGCACTGTACGAACACCGGGTCAAGCTGTTCGCCACCGCCGCCGCCGTGCCGGAAGACCTCTATCAGGCCGGCGACGGGGCGTTCGAATTCGAGCGCACCGTCAGCCGCCTCAATGAGATGCAGAGCGATGCCTATCTGGCGCTCGGCCACGGGGCCGAGAACTGAGCACGCGGTCAGGCTGCGGCGATGCGCTGTGCCAGGCGGGCCTGCGCGGCGACGAGACGGCTCATCACTCTGAGGTCCTGTTCGGACAGTTGCAGCGCGGCATCGGCCCACATCTCGGTGATGCGATCGAGTTCGGAAAGGTCGAGTTGCCACACCCGCTTGGTCGCTCGCCGCGCACCGACCATTCCGGCGTGGCGGCGTTCGGACTTGCGGATGAACTCGCGCACCGCGTTCAACCCGTTACCCGGCTCGGTCAGCTGGTGAACGATGCCCAGATCGTACATCTGTTGCGCCGTATAGGTCTCGTTGGACATTATGATGCGGTCAGCCATCGCGCTTCCCAGCTTGCGCGACAGCAGCGCGTGCGCGCCCATGCCGGGATAGAGGCCGAACATGATCTCGGGCAAGCCGAAGGTCGCCTGCCGCTCGGCGATGATGAAGTCGAACGACAGCAGCGCTTCGAAGCCGCCGCCCAGCGCCGTCCCCTGCACCATGCCGATCGTCAGCATCGGAATGTCGAGCGTGCGGATGTTGCGATCCAGGATAGCGCAGCAACGATGGCCGTAGCGCACCAGTGCATCGCGGTTGCGTTCGCGGATCAGGCGCTGGAACAGGTCGAGATCGCCGCCGAAGCAGAACACGTCGGGCGCGCGGCTGCCCAGTACGAGGTAGCGCAGCGGCACCTTGCCCGGCCCGAAGCCCTGCGCGATCAGCGCCTGCCACGCTTCGAAATCGCGCAGCATTGTGGGGGTGAAGCTCGGCCGGGTTTCGGGGTTCATGTAGGTCCACAGGCACGCGGACGTATCATCATAAAGAACGTCGAGTTCCTGCAATTCGAACAGCCCCGCCGGAACTGCGTTGTGGAGCATACTCTCAATGAGCAGCTCCTCTTCATCAATCAAGGGAACTGCCCTGTTCGCGCCGCTATCCATAGCCGTGACTCCGACTCAACCCGGTAGAAGGGTCCGCTCAATCCTGCCCCGAGCGGCGTTGCGGCCATTTTTGGCTCAGTGGTAAGGAATCTAAGCCAGGCTGGAGTCGATTGGCAATCAAATATTTACCAATTCAAGCTGGAAGGAGTCTCGAATCAGGATGGTGTTGCTGCAATGCAATATAAGGGGCTGAAAAACCTACGCAGAGATACCAAGCCGCAGCAACGAACGCTCCAGCATGAGGAGTTGCCACAGGGTCCGCGAATGATCGGCACGGCCGGCAATATGCGCTTCAGCCAGCGCAGCCATCGCCGGGGCCGCGAACAGCCCGCTCTGCGCCATCACCGAACTGGCGGCAATCGCCCGCGCCGCTCCGGCCAATGGCCCCCGCAGCCATTCGCTGATCGGGGTGACGAAACCCTGCTTGGGGCGATAGAGGATCTCCTGCGGCAGATAGCGTTCGAGCGAGCGCTTGAGCAGGTGCTTGCCGGTGCTGCCGCGCACCCGCATCCCCTCGGGCAAGCGGGCCGCAAATTCGACCAGGCGGTGGTCGAGCAACGGCTCGCGCGCTTCGAGACCCACTGCCATGCTGGTCCGGTCGACCTTGGTCAGGATGTCGCCCGGCAGCCAGAACGCGAGATCGGCATATTGCGCGCGGTCGAGCCCTGAGCGGCCTGGCGCGGCGCGCATCAGCGCCGCCACCTCGTCCTCGGCGCGGAAGCCCCCGAGACTCGCGGTGAATCCATCGGAGTACAGCATGCTGCGCGCCTCGGGCGTGGTGACGCTCAAGGCACGGGCATAGCCGTCCTCGCCGTTGGTTGCGAGCGCCAGCAGCGTGGCCTTCGCACGCAGTGGGCGCGGCGCCCAGTCGGCCTTGGGCCACATTCGCCCGAGCGTGCCGAACAACGGGGCGCGCAAGCCAGCGGGCAGGATGCCGCGGGCGCGTTCCTCGTGATGGTGGAACACCTGCCGCCGGTAACCTGCGAAAGCCTCGTCCGCGCCGTCGCCCGACAGCGCCACCGTCACCCGCTCGCGCGCCAATTGGCACACCCGCCAGGTCGGCAGTGCCGAGGCATCGGCGAAGGGCTCGTCGAACATCGCGGCCAGCGCATCGATCGCGGCGAAATCATCCTGCCCGACGATCCGCTCGGCATGATCGGTGCGGAACAGGGCAGCGACGGTGCGGGCATGGGAGGTCTCGTCATGCGCCGCGACATCGAAGCCGATCGAGCAGGTCCGCACCGGCTCGGCGCTCGCCTCGCTCATCAGCGCCACCACGCCCGAGGAATCGACCCCGCCCGACAGGAATGCGCCCAGCGGCACATCGGCGACCATGCGAGAACGCACGCCTTCGCGCAGCAGATGGACCAGCTGCGCCGACAAATCGGCCTCGCTCCCGCGGTTACGATGGCTGAAGTCGATGTCCCACCAGCGCTGCGGCGGACCCGGCGTGCGGCCCTGTTCGAGCAACAGGAAATGCCCCGCCGGCAGCTTCTCCACCCCGGCGAGGATCGAATGCGTGTCAGGCACATAACCCCAGGTCATATAGGCCTCGACCGCCTGCGGATTGACCCGTCGGCGCAGCAGCGGATGGGCAAGCAAGCCCTTCAATTCCGAGGCGAAGGCGATGCTGCCATCCGACAGGCGCGCCAGAAACAGCGGCTTCACCCCGAACCGGTCGCGGGCGAGGAACAAGCGGCGCTGTTCCAGATCGTAGAGCGCAAAGGCGAACATGCCGTCAAGCCGGTCTAGGCAGTCCGGACCCCACTTCGCCCAGGCGGCCAGAATGACCTCTGTATCGCCCGCAGTGACGAAACGCGCCCCGCCCTGCTCCAGCTCTCGCCGCAGCTCGCGGAAATTGTAGATCTCGCCGTTGAAAACGATCACCGCCCGGCCGTCGGCGGCGTGCATCGGTTGCGGCGATCCGGCAAGGTCGATGATCGACAGGCGGCGATGGCCGAGCCCGACGCCGGGCGCGGTCCACACGCCAGACCCGTCCGGCCCGCGGTGCGCCAACGCGTCGCACATCCGCTCGACCCGAGCAGGATCGACCGGCTTGGGCGTTTCGGCATGGAAAATTCCGGCGATCCCGCACATATGGGCGCGGGCCTAGAGCAATGTCGGCAGAGCGGCAATCGCCGCAAGCCCGGCGGCGGCGAGCGCGGCGGCGTACGGGGGCATGGTCAGAATCTCGGCCCGCGCCGCCCAGCCCCATTTGGCAAGCTCTGCCGCAGTCCAGCCATGCTCCTCGGGCTCACGCTCGAAGAAGCGCCACGCGCCCGCCAGCAGCGCTGCGACAACGATGGCGAAGAACACCCAGCCATAGACGATGTGATCGAACCCGGCGGCAAACTCGACCCCGGCGAACTGCGCGATATAGATCGTGCCCCAGGCGCGAACACCATTGGCAAGTATGGGAACCACCACCGAGGCGGCGAGGAACAGCAGGCGCCGCTGCCACGCATCGAAGCGGGTGAAGGCGACCAGAACCGCCAGCGTCACCATCGCCACCAGGAACTTCACCCCCGAGCAGGCTTCGGCAACGATGAACAACCCCACCGGCGTATCGATGTAGATGCCGTCCACGGTCGCGGGGATACCGCTCCAGTGGGTGAGCGTGACGGCAATGTCGGCGGTGATCATCTGGAGCGGCGGCACGATCTCGTCACCGAAGGGCACCAGAAAGGCAGCCAGCCCGATCGGCAGTGCCAGCAGCAAGCCGGTGCGCAGACCCAGCACGGTTACCACCGCCGCCTGCACCGCGCCGACGGCTCCGGCATGGGCGACTAGGTTGATCCCGGTCACCCGTCCCGCTTGCCACAACCCCAGCGCGGCGACGACGAGGATCAGTCCCGGCAGGAACGGGCGGGGGACGATCTGCGCAAGCTCCGGGGCCCTCAGCTTTACCAGCCAACCGATGATGAAAGGCATCAGCAGCAGGTGGTTATAGGTGTCGATATTCCACCACTGATGCAGCATCTCACCCCATTCGCGTACGGCGATGGCGACCAGTGCCAGCGTCGCCAGAGCGAGCGCCAGCAGCGGCGTGCGCCAAGCTGCGGGAACAGCGCTGCGCCGCGCTTGGCCGAGCATCAGAGTCGCGGGATCAGGCTGCACGTCGCGGCTTGCTGCCATGCTCGCCCGGATCGCCGCACAGCAGCGCGGTCAAAGGCGCGAGCATAGCGTCCCAGGCGTGGTGATCGATCACGAATTGCCGCGCCGCCGCGCCCATCCGTGTGCGCAGGTCCGGGTCGGCCAGCAAGGGCGCAATCCGGTCGCACATGGCCTCGGGGTCAGGCGGGCAGACCAGCCACTGCGCAGCATCCGCAGCTGCAATTCCGGTAGCGGCTTCGGCGGTCAGCACCACCGGGAGGGCCATCGCCATCGCCTCCAGCACCTTGTTCTGCACGCCTCGCGCGATCAGCAGCGGAGCGAGCACAGCATCGGCGGCGGCAAGGAAGGGGCGGACGTCCGGAACCTCGCCCCATACCTGCACGCCCGGCGTGCCGTGATGCGCCATCAGTCTGCCGGTGGGGTTGCGCCCGACGACGTGGAACATCGCTTGCGGGTAGCGCGCGCGTAGACGGGGCATCAGCGCCTCGATCACCCACAGCGCGGCCTGTTCGTTGGGGCGATAGTCCATCTGCCCGGTGAAAGTGAAATGCGGACCCGGCAGGCGCGCGATGACGGGATGCGGGACAATGCCGGATGGATCGAAGAAGGCAGCATCGATTCCGTTGCCGATCACACGCACATTCACGTCCGCCGGATCGCCAAGCCGGCTGCGGTAGAGTGCCGCCTCGGCCTCGGAGATCAGCAGCGTCGCATCGGCGCGGTGGCCGAGCCGCTCTTCCTCGCGCGCCAGCAGCCGCGCTTCGCGTGCGTTGAGCCATACGCGCTCCCCTGCCGCCGCATAGGATTCGAACTTGGCGCTATCGACATCGCACAGGTCGATCACCACGCGCCCGCCGAAATCGGCGGGCACATACTGTCCCATCTGTCCCGAAAACACGACGATTCCGGTGATGTCGTGCGCTGCGATGGTCTGGCGGACCCAGCGCGCCAGCGTGGCGCTGTGAAACGCGGTGAGGCTGACCGGCTTGCCTGCCAGCACCGCCTCGACGCCCGCCAGCATCAACGGCTTCGCACGCGGAGCGATGCAGTATGTCGCCGCGAGCTTTGCCAGATCGCCCTCGCCCGCCCGGTCGCTGTCGTTTTCGGCCAAGCAACCGACATGCACCGGACCTAGGCCCGCAAGATGCTTCAGCAGGTGGTGCGCACGGATCCGGTCGCCCCGGTCGGGCGGGAACGGGACGCGGTGCGCGAGAAACAGGATGCCGCCCATCAGGCCAGGCCGCGCGCGATCCATGGACCCATGAAATTGGCGAGCGGCAATGGCAGCTTCTTCCAGAGGTCGATCTTGCGGCTGTAGCTGGCGTCGGTCGGGTCGATATTGCGCGGCTTGGCGCCCGGCGCGGTCCATGCGCCATAGGTCAACGGCTCCGGCGCAAATCCCCAGTTCTTCTTGAAGTGGTGCGGCCCGCTGCCGGTCTTGGAACGGCCGAAATCGAACCGTGCGGCGCCGCTTCGCCGGGCGTGCAGCATCAACTCGTAATACATCACCTCGTTGGCGCGCGCCGCGCGCGCTGCGAATACTCCGCCGCCCCAGAACGGCATGACCGCGCCGTCGTGATAGAAGCTGAGCACACTGGCGAGCGGCTGCCCGTCCTTGGAAACCGTCAGAATATCGCTCGCATCGGGAAAGGCATCGAGCATTGCCGCGAACAGCCTGCGCGGGAACACCGGGGTGCCGAGATTGCGCACGCTCGCGCCATAGGCGGCGTAGTGCGCCGTGAGATCGGCGGCGCTGCGGCCGACCGTAACCGTCAGGCCCATGCCCAACCCCTTGCGCACTTCGGCGCGGGCCTTGCGCGGGATCGCATTGAGTTCGGCCTCGTCGGTGGCCGCAAGTGGGCGAACGAAGCCGCAATGCTTGTCGTCCCAGGCATCCCACTGCGCCGGGATCGGTCCGCCGCGCAGTTCGATACCGGCGAATCCCTGCGCGGTGGCATATCGGGTTGCGGCATCGGCCAGGACGGCGGCACTGTCCGGGTCGGCAGCGCAAATCCCGCCGCCCACGCCGAAGCCACTCGACACCAGCGCCTTGCCGAACAGCGGCGAGCGCACCTCGGTAAGCGGCAGCCAGCCGGTGATCGCGCCCAGTTGTTCCACGACAAAGCCGCCCGCGCGCTGACCGGTGCCGGCTTCGACCGCAGCGAGCCATTGCGGGAGGTGAAACAAGCCCCCGCCCTGCTCGGCGACAAAGCCCGCGATCCGCTGCGCCTGCCCGCTGTCGCGCGGATAGAAGCGGGTCACCGTCCGGCCGATGCGCAGCGGCGCGTTCATGCCGCAATTCCGTCGATTGGCCCTTGGACCGGATCAGGCGGGCTCAATTCGCCCGCGCGGGCCGATTCGCGGTGCGCGATCATGTCCATCCGGCCCCAGCGGAATTCGTGGACCAGATCGCGCAGCTTGCCCGCCATGCGCGACAGGCCGGTGTAGTGCCTGAAGCGCGAACGCATCGGCGCATGGCCGACCCGTGGCTGATCGGGATCGACCTCCCAGGGGTGAAAATAGAATACCGCCGGACGCCCGTCGCGGCGGTTGACCTGCCGGATCGCCCAGCGTGAAAAGCCATAGGGCAGCACCCGGAAGAACCCGCCGCCTCCAGCCGCCACGCGCTTGCCGCCAAGGATCGCGGTGGTCACCGGCAGTTCGATCAAGGACGCCCACGGCAGCGGCCGAAAGGCAAAGCGCGGCGCTTCGGGCCAGCCATAGTGATCATGCGCAACCGGCGCGACGCTGGAGGAATAGGCATAGCCCTGCTCGGCCAGTTCGGCGAAGGCCCAGGGTGTACGCTGGTCGATTGAAAAGCTCGGCGCGCGGTAGCCGATCACGCGCTGGCCCGAACAATCCTCGATAATCGCGCGCGCCTTGCGGATATCCTCGGCAAAGGTGCGGCGGTCAAAAGTGAAGACCCGTGCATGGTCGTATCCGTGACTGGCGATCTCGTGCCCGGAATCGACGATCCTGCGGATCATCTCCGGATGGCGCCGGGCAACCCAGCCCAACGTGAAGAAAGTGGCTTTGACCTCGGCTTCGGCGAACAGGTCGATGACCTTGTAGACATTGTCTTCGACCCGCGTGCGGATACTGTCCCAGTCATCCTTCTGAATGACATTCTCGAAAGCGCCGACCTGAAACCAGTCCTCAACATCGACCGACAAGCCGTTTATGATCGGAGGGTTTTCAGGAATGACCAGAGGTGAGTATTTCGGGCGCATGATCACGCCGCCTCGCGCGATGCATCATCCTCGAGCCACTCGATCAGCATTGCCAGCACGTGGCGGAAGGATTGCTCCTGCTCCTCCAGACGGGCCTCGATCCGTTCGAGCGCGGCGGCAAGACGCGCGTCGGCGACCCGCATGGCCTCACTCTCGCTGCCATCGGCGCTGGCTTCCTGCCGGGCCGCACCAGCCGACTGAAGTTCGCTGATCGCGGCTTCGAGTTCGGCAGTCCGGGCATCGCGCTCGGCCAGCAGGGCGGCGACCTCGGTCACCGGGACGGCGGTGCCAGCTTCGATTTCGTGCTGCTGCATGCCATGCGCCGGTTCCAGCGCAGACGGCGCAGACCGCAAATCCGCTCCGCCATGCGCTCCGCGCTGCTGGTCGGCAGTCATTTCGGCAACCACATCACCGAGCATCGCCAGGGACAATTCCTGACGTTCCTCGATTGCGCCGAGCAGCAGCAGGCGGTTCATTACCTGATTGACCCGGCGCGGGATACCGTCGGTTTCGTTATACAGCGCGGGCAGCAGGCCTTCGCCCAGCATCGGGCGACCATTCCACCCGACATGCGCGAGCCGGTGACGGACGTAGAGCTCGACCTCGGCGCGATCGAGCGCTTCGAGGTGGTGCGAGGCGATGATCCGTTGGCGCAGCTGTTCAAGCCCCGGATGGTGCGCCAATGTGCGCCGGAACTCGGGCTGGCCGAGCAGCAGGCTCTGGAGCAGCGGGTGCGAGCCGAGCTGGAAGTTCGACAGCATCCGCAACTCCTCGAGCGCGGTCAGCTCGAGGTTCTGACACTCGTCCACCACCAGCAGGCAGCGCCGCCCGGCGCGTGCCTCGTCTTGCAGGAACCGCTCGATCGCACCCAGAGCCCCGGCCTTGTCATGGCCTTCGACCGGCAGACCGAACGCCTGCGCGACGATGTGGATCACTTCCTCCCCGTCCAGCGCGCTGGTGACCACCTGCGCCACGGTCAGCGCCGCGGGGTCGATCCGTTCCATCAGGTGCGCCACCAGCGTAGACTTGCCCGCGCCGACCTCGCCGGTGATGACGATAAAGCCCTCGCCCTGCGCCAGCCCGTAACCGAGATAGCTCATCGCCTTCTTGTGGCTGGCGCTTTCGAAATAGAACTGCGGGTCCGGCGTGAGCTGGAACGGGCGACCGCTGAAACCATAATGATTTTCGTACATGAGGCGATAGCTCCGGGATCAGAAATCGTAGCGCAGGCCGAGCAGCGCGGTGGCGAAGGCGAAGTCCTGGGCGGTGAACTCGCTGTCGAACCAGTCGACCGCCACTGCCGCGCGGGCTGTCAGGCGCCGGGTGATCGACTGGTTGTAAGCCGCCGATGCGCCCGCCGCGGTGACATCGCCATTGGGTGCGGCGCTGTCGAACCAGTTGACGTAGGCGTTGGTGGCAATGCTGGCACTCTGCCCGATCTGCCGGCTGAGTCCGGCGATCACGTAGTAGCTTTCGTCGGTGACGCCGTCGGCCGGGGCGAGGATCGTGCCCGCTGCCGCGATGAAGGTGCGCCGGTCGTAGCCTGCACCCAGAGCGGCAGTCAGTCGTCCGATCTGCCGTTCGTAGGAGGCGCGCACACCGCGTCCGCGGAAGGCGGCGGACCGGACCGGACCAAGCGCGCTGATCGCCGTCTGCCCCTGGCTGCCGCCGACCAAGCCGCCGAAATCGCCGGTCACCGGATTGCGGATCGCCTCGAAATCGCTCGACAGTCCGGCGAGCGCATTATTGATCGCCCCGCCGAACCCGCTCACCCCGTCATAGACGGACAGGGCAAAGCTGCTGCGGGAGTTCGGTACGTAGGTGAAGGTGCCGTAATAGGTGGTTGAATCGTAACGCCGCCCCACGGCAGCCGAAAGATTGGTGCGCGAACTGGGGCGCCACATCACACCCACATCCCACAGCAAACCGTCGACCGCGAAGGCGATCTGGCGCGGCCCGGCGCTGTCGGTGACGAAGCGCCCATCCGCGCCCACCACGGGCACGCCATCGGCATCGCGCAGAACGTCGCGGCTGGATATCTCGACGTCTTCGTATCCCACGCCGCCGACCAGCGCGAGCGAGGGCGTGATTGGCACGGTCACGTCGCCGCGCACATAAAGGTCGCGCACCCGCTGATCGAGGTTGGAGATGTCTTCCTGAAAGCCTCCGGCCGTCACCGCGAGGCCCACCGGCAGGATCTCGCCCGGACGCACGCCCGCACGGATCTGGCCGAGATAGGTCACGCTATCGTCGAACACGTCGATCGGACTGCCTTGCGCATCGATCAGCGCGGCATCGCTTTCGAAGCGATTGTATCCGACCCGTGCCACGCCGGTCAGGTCGACCACATCGACCCGCGTATTAAGGGTCGGTCCGGCATAAGCGCTGTAGATCCGGCTTTCGGCATCTTCGCGTACCAGCGGATTGGCAGTGGTGCCGCCGCCGGCATCGAGCCGGGTGCGCGCCGCAAGCCCGCCCGCTTCCAGACTCAGGGTATTGGGAATCAGCGCCAACGTCCCGCGCGCGACGCCGCTGATCGTGCTGCTGTCGACCTGATCGTCGCCGTAAGTGATGTTGCGTTCATACCGCAGTGATACCGCCGCGCCGCTGTTGCGGCCCTGGACATTGAGATCGACGCCGACCGCGACCTGCGTGAAGGTCAGGATGTCATCGCCCGGACTAAGCTCGGCCGAGAGCACCTGGCTGACTTCGATATAGGGCTGGATATCGGCGACGCGGCGCGGCTCGCCGGACTGGTCCTGCGCAGCGGCCGGTGCCGCAACCAAGGCCATCAGCGCAGCAGGCAGCGCGAAAAGATGCAGACGAATGGTCATTTCCCTCTTCCGCCATAATTGCCGAAGCGCCGCCCCGTGGGGCTGTAGCGCGCGGCGTTGAGCAGCAGTTTGATGTCCGCGCAGGCCGACAGCAGCTGGCGCGCGTCCTCGAGGGCCGCACGGCTGGTCTCCTCGGCCCGCACCACCAGCAAGGCCTGCCCGACATGGGCGGCCAGTTCGGCGGCGGGTGAGGCAGCAAGCGCGGGCGGCGTGTCGAAAATCAGGATGCGATCGGGCGCATCGCGGGTCAGCCGGTCGAGCACCTCGGCGGTGCGCACGCTCGCCAGGTACTCAGCGTCGAGCGTGTTGGCGGTCCCGGCGGGCAACACGTAGAAGCCCGGAATGTCGGTGGCGATCACCAGACGCTCGGGCATGATGCGCGGATCGGCGAGCGCGTCCATCAAGCCCTTCTCGCCTTCGATGCCGAGCCGCTGGGTGACCGAGGGGCGGACCACATCGGCATCGACCAGCAACACCTCGATATCGCGTTCGGCGGCGAGCGCGATGGCAAGGTTGGTGGCGCAATAGGTCTTGCCCTCGCCCTGATGGGGCGAACAGACGAGAATGCGCCGGCCTTCTTCGCTGTCGCTGGCGCGGGCATCGGCGAGCAATTCGCGCTTGATGATACGGAATTCCTCGAGCAGGCCGGTCACCGGATCCTCGGGCACGATCAGCCCGCTGGCGCGAAGCACGTCGCGGTCGATCGGCTGGAACGGGCCGCTGAAGGCGACCGGTTCACGCCGACGCTCCGGCTCGGGCGCGGACGCAGTTGGTGACGCTGCCTGTAACCGCTCGGCGGTGGCAGCCTGCGGCGCGGAAGCTGCGGCCCGCTCCACCGCGGCACGCGGCTTGCTCGCCGGAAGCGCTGGCACCTTGGGCGTACCGAGCGCGAAGGCTGCATCGGCCCGCTCGAACAGCGAGGCCGGGCGGGCTCCGTTGGAATTGATCTTGCTGTGTTCGGTCATGTCGCTTCCCTCGCCCCCGCGCTCACGCAATCGTTCCGACCGAGACGATCTCGATCACGATCAGGATCACGAACACGCCGGCAAGACCGGCGCAGGCAGCACCGAACTGCTTCAACCGGCGTCGCTCGACCGCGCGGACGGCTTCGGACATGGTGAGCGAGACCGAGCCGATCACCGGCAGATCGAACGCCCGCTCCAGCTTCTGCGGCGTAGCGAAGCTCGACTTGAGCTGGCCCAGCGCATAACTCACGCCAGCCCCGATCCCGAGCCCGACCAGCAGCACACCGAACAGCAGCACAGGGCGGTTGGGTGCGGCCGGCTTCTGCGGCACGGTCGGCGGGTCGATCAGGTCGAACCGGAACTGGCTGGCCTTGTCCTCGACATCGCCGCGGGTGCGCAGCGCCTCGCGGTCCTGCAACAGCTTTTCATAATTCTTGCGCAGCACGTCGTAATCGCGGCTGATGCGGTTGGCTTCGGCCGCGACTGTCGGCTCGGATGCCTGGCTCGCCATCAGCGAGGCCAGCCCGGACTGGATCGCCGCGCGCCGGGCCTGCAGGGCTTCAACAGCAGCCTGCCGGTCGATCTTGATCGCCTGCAACGAGGAATAGGCCGGGTTGGGGGTGCCGCTGGTGTCTTCGCCCGCCGCGGCGACCTGCCGGGTGAGGAGCTGCACCTGCTTGGTGGTGGCGACGACATCGGGGTGCTTGTCGGTCAGCCCGCGCCCGCGCAGTTCCGCCAGTTGCGACTGCACCTGCGCCAAGGCGGCGCGCGGACCAGTGGCCGACGGAATGCCGGCAATCGTGCGCGGGGTTCCGGCCAGCTGGCCCGAGATCGCGGCCAGCGCGCTTTCGGCAGCGGCCAGATCGGCATCGACTTCGCGCATCTGGGTGCGCGAGTCCTGCACCTTGGTCGACAGGCTTTGTGTGCCGCCGATCAGTTCGGGATATTCCGATTCGAATGCCAGGCGGCGCTGTTCGGCCTGTTCAAGCTCGAGCTTGCGCTCATCGAGCTGGCGGTCCAGATCCCCGATCGCCGAGCTGATCCCGGCGCGGTTGCCGGCGATGTGTTCCTCGCGCAGGATGTCGAGCAGCTTCTGCACGACATCGCGCGCCAGCACGGCATTTTCGGCATCGCCCAGATCGCTCCGGCCGATTTCAGCGGAGATCTCGAACAGATTGTCCTGTTCGCTTGTGACCTGCACCTTCTTGACGAGATCGGCGATGGCAGAATCGAGCGCGGCGCGTCCGGTAATCCCTTCGCCGAGCCGGGTAGCAGTGATGACCTTTTCGAGATTCTTGGCGCTCGACAGGGTCTGGCGCACGCGCATGATCTCGTCCTTGCCCTCACCCGCAATGCCGAGCTGCTTGGACAAGACGTCCTCCACATCGACATAGACCCGGGCGCGCGAGGCGTAGGTGTTGGGAATCATCGCGATCACCAGCCAGCCTGCGAGACATACGCCCCAGGCAATGGCAATGGCGGTCCACTTCCGGTGCCAGACCGAATGCAGCGCTTCGCGGATCTGTTCGAACAGTTCGTTCATAGTGTGTGCGGTTCCCTCAGAACCGGCTTTCCGGGATGATGATCGTATCACCCGGCATCAGCATGACATTGGCCCCGGCATCCCCCCGGCGCAGGAGATCGGACAGGCGCAGGCGGTATTCGATCTGATCGCCGGTCTCGCGGTCGAGCCGGATCAGCTTGGCGCGGTTGCCGGCGGCAAATTCGCTCAGCCCCCCCACCGCAATCATCGCGTCGAGCGCGGTCATGTTGGCTCGAAACGGAATCGAGGCGGGCTGCTCGGTTGAGCCGACGATCCGCACCTGTTGGGTAAAGTTGCCTTCAGGGGTGTTGACGATCACCGAGACGATCGGCTGCTCGATGTACTGCGACAGACGTTCGGCAATGTATTCCTGCAATTCGGTCGACGTCTTGCCGACCGCCGGGATGTCCTGCACCAGCGGTATGGTCAGGCGCCCGTCGGGACGGACGCGGATCTTGTCAGCGCTCAGCTCCGGATTGCGCCAGACATGGATGGTGATCTCGTCGAGCGGACCGATGGTGTATTCCTCGCTCGGCGCGATCGGACCGGTGCCGTAACTGGCAGACGGAAGCTCGGTTCCGCTACCACCGCAAGCAACCAGCACAAGCGGGGCAAGAGCAAGGCCGGCGAGACGGAAAAAAGTCGAAGAATGGGGCATTGACGAAGGATCCTTGGCCGTTTGTCACGCAACAGATGCAAGATGCAGGAGCGACCTGCGCCATCTGATGCGCGATTGACCCGATCCTTGTGACCGAATTTGGTGAACATAGTGTTAGTTATGTCGCGGGAATTGGCTGCCATCCCGTTTCGGGACAGCGATTTGCCGGAGGTTAACCTGCGTTCGGAACGCAGCGGCAAGCGGCAATCAGACCAGCAATTCCGCCGCCGGTCCGTGACCGAGGAAGGCTGCCGGGCTGGCAGTTGCCCCATATGCTCCGGCACAAAAGATCGCGACCAGATCGCCGACATCGGCATGGGGCATCAGCGCCTGATCGGCCAGCCGGTCAAGCGGTGTGCAAAGGCAACCGACGATGTTGACTTCCTCTGTCGCTTGCGCCCCGTAGCGTGTTGCAATCGCAGACGGATAGTTGCGCCGCACCACGGTGCCGAAATTGCCCGAGGCGGCAAGCTGGTGGTGCAATCCGCCATCTGTGACGAGATAGGTCACGCCGTGGCTGACCTTGCGGTCGATGATCCGGGTAAGGTAAACTCCAGACTCGCCCACCAGATAGCGCCCGAGTTCCAGGCACAACTCGGTCTCGGCCAGCGCTCGCGGAAGCGCCGCCACCTTGTCCGCCAGCGCCGCCCCGACCATTGCCAGATCGACCGGTGCGTCGCCGGGGAAATAAGGAATGCCCAGCCCCCCGCCCATGTTGAGCTTGGGACAGTGGTGACCGATTGACTCGGTCAGATTGGCGGCCAGTTCCAGCACGTTGCCCTGCGCTTCGACGATCGCTTCTGCGCTCAAAGTCTGGCTGCCGGTGAAGATGTGCAGGCCGCGCCAATCGGCCCCTGCGGCAATCACCTCGCGGGCGAGCGCGGGGACTTGGTCTGCATCGACCCCGAACGGCTTGGCCCCGCCGCCCATCTTCATGCCCGATCCCTTGAGCTCGAAGCCGGGATTGACCCGGACTGCAATCCGCGGCGCCGTGCCGAGCCGCTGCCCGATGGCGAGCGCACGGGCAGCTTCCCCCGAAGATTCGCAGTTCAGCGTGACACCAGCGGCGATCGCGGCTTCGAGCTCGTCATCGCGTTTGCCGGGGCCGGCAAAGCTGATCCGCGCCGGATCGATCCCGACCCCCTGGCACAGCGCCAGTTCGCCCGCCGAGGCGATGTCGAAGCCATCGACCAGCGACGCCATGTGGGCGATCACCGCGGGCAACGGATTGGCCTTGACCGCGTAATTGATCCCGACCCGCGCAGGCAAGGCGGCGCGCAGTTCGGCCATGCGGCGATCCAGATGGCTGCGTGAATACACGAACAGCGGCGTGCGCCCGGCTTTGGCCACCCACTCGCTGGCGCGGTGTCCGGCAATCGCGAGTTCGCCGTCGATCACGTCGAAACCGGGGGGGATGGGACCGACGGGCTTCATGATGCTGCCTCGTTTTCAATCTCGCGTTGCAGGGCATTGCGGTCGATCTTGCCGTTGGGATTCAACGGCAAGGCCGCCCGCCAATGGATCGCGGCAGGCTGCATGAAATTGGGCAATTCGCGCTGGAGCCGCTTGGGCAGTTCCGTCTGCACCGCCTCGTTATTGTCGCCGCGCACCACCAGATGCACCGCCTGCCCCAAGCGCGCATCCGCCACGCCAAGCGCGACCGCTTCGGCAACCAGTCCGGTGCCGAGCGCGGCTTCCTCGACTTCCTGCGGGCTGATGCGGTTGCCCGCGCTCTTGATCATCGCGTCGCGCCGTCCGGCAAAATGGAGCAAGCCTTGCGGATCGCGCCGCACCCGGTCGCCCGACCATACGGCAATCCCGCCATAGGCTGACGCAGCGGGCGCTGCGCGAAAGCGTTCGGCGGTGCGCTCCGAATCCTGCCAATAGCCTTGCGCCACCAGCGGGCCGCAATGGACCAGTTCGCCCTCCTGGTTGTCGGCGGCGATCGCGCCATCGTCGTTCACAACCAGAATCTCAGCGAAGGGCACGGCCTTACCCATTGATGTCGGATACAAATCGACCATCGCAGGATCGAGGAAGGTCGACCGGAACGCCTCGGTCAGCCCATACATCGGGTAAAGCTCTGCCTGCGGAAACAGGCCGCGCAAGCTCCGTACCAGTTTTACCGTCAGCGCCCCGCCGCTATTGGTCAGACGGCGGAGCGGCGCACTCGCCTCGGCCGGCCATTCGATCTCGGTCAGTTGCATCCACAGCGGCGGCACGGCGGCCAACGTGGTCACCCCATGCTTCGCGCAGGCCTTGGCCACATCCTTGGCGAACAGGAAGTCGAACGGCACCACTGCCCCGCCCGCAAACCATGTGGAAAACAGCTGGTTCTGCCCGTAATCAAACGACAGCGGCAACACCGCCAGCGTCACGTCATCGGCCGCCAGCTTGAGGTAATGCGCCACGCTCACCGCGCCCAGCCACATGTTGGCATGGCTCAGCATCACGCCCTTGGGTCGTCCGGTCGATCCGGAGGTGTAGAGGATCGCGGCCAGATCATCGGGGTCGGCGGACGACGGCCCCAATTCTCGCCCCGCAGCCCTTGCCGCCGCCAGCGCCTCTTTTTCGCCCAGTGCCGCGCATCCGGGAGGCAGGTCGCCCGGCTCCAGCCCGGCGAGCCGCGAGCCGGTGCCAATCAGCAGGCTCGCGCCGGAATCGGCACAGATATGCGCGACCTGCGCCCGCTTGAGCAGCGGATTGACCGGGACATGCACCAATCCCGCGCGCGCGGCGGCGAGCGGCAGCAGGCAGGTGAGTTCGCCTTTGGCCGCCCAGCTTGCCACCCTCGCCCCGCGCCGAGGCACCATCCCGGCGAGCCATCCGGCCAGCAAAGCCACACGCTGTCTTAACTGATTGTGGTTAAGCGTGCCCTCGCGCAAGACCAGCGCCGGGCTCTCCCCATACCCCGCCGCCGTCGCCAGTTCGGCGAGGTGATCGAGCGGACGCGGGGACGGATCGGGCAGTTCGGGCATGAAGGAGTGCATTTCCAAGTGATCGAGGCGCGGTATCACGACAGCGTTAACGTTGTGCAAGCGCTGTCTGCGCAGGGACAGATCGCGCCCTCGCCCTTCGACCGGGCCGAATGGTATGCGCTGCTCGCCGCAAACGGGATCGCTCCCTTGATCGCGGTGGCCGAAGCGGACGGGGTTACTGCAGCGCTCGCTCTGACGGTGAGCGACGGGCGGATCACGCCGTTGCGCAACTGGTACGCCTTCACCTGGCGGCCGATGGTGCCCGAAGGGAAAGCCGGAGACAAGCTGCTCGAAGCGCTGGCGAGGGGGCTCAAAAGCCGCGGCTTTCGCGTCACGCTCGAACCCGTACCCGGCGAGGATGGCTCAGCCACACGCCTTGCCCGCGCGTTCCGCAGCGCGGGCTGGCAGGTCGCGGTCGAGCCGTGCGACATCAACCACGTGCTGCCGGTCAAGGACCGCAGCTTCGCCGAATACTGGGACAGCCGCCCCGGCCCGCTGCGCACCACCCTCAAGCGCAGGGGCAAGAAGGTCAGCACCGATGTTCTGACCCGCTTCGACCCCGCAGTGTGGGCGGCCTACGAACAGATTTACACCTCCAGCTGGAAGCCCGAGGAAGGCTCGCCCGCCATGCTGCGCACCTTCGCCGAGGCCGAAGGCGAAGCGGGCCGCCTGCGGCTCGGGCTGGCGCGGCACGACGGCGTGCCGGTGGCTGCGCAATTCTGGACCGTAGAGAATGGCGTGGCCTATATCCACAAGCTCGCCCACCTTGAAAGCCATCGCCACCTGTCGGCGGGTACGACGCTCAGCGCGGCACTGTTCGCGCATGTCATCGACATCGACCGGGTCGAACTGGTCGATTTCGGCACCGGCGACCAGAGCTACAAGGCCGACTGGATGGAAGCGGTCCGTCCGCGATACCGCATCGATTGCCTCGACCCGGTGCAGGTCCGCGCTTGGCCACCGCTTGCCAAGCGGGGCCTGCGGGCGCTGCGGGGTGGGCTTTGGGGCGCACCTGCGGTGACGCTTGCGCCCGCTGGCGCGCATGGCTAAGCCCCGCGACCACGAACGGGCCGGTGGGCTTTGGCGCCACGCTGACGGCCCGCACAAGGGATTGAACACGCAATGAGCACCACCCCGGCTCCCGAGGATGCCGCCCTGCCCGCCTCCGATCCGGTACCCGACCCGGCAATCGACCTGACGCTGAAGGCTCTGATTGCCGATGTGCTCGGCCTCGACCGGGCGCAGGCGGCGGAATTCGGTCCGGAATCGGGCCTGTTCGGCCACCTGCCCGAACTCGATTCGATGGCGGTCGCCGGCCTCCTGACCGAGATGGAAGATCGGCTCGGCATCGTGATCGACGACGATGATGTCGATGGCGAGATGCTCGAAACCTATGGCGGCCTGCTCACCTTTGCCCAAGCCAAACTCGCCGCGCGCTGAGGCGGGGTGGGAATGATCGGCTCCTGGACCGCGCCGCTTGCCGGTGGGAGCAGCATCACGGAACAGTTGGTCGCCTTCGACCACCAACGCTCGGTGCGCGTGCTGGTGCTGCCGGCGTGGTTCGACGAGGCCAATAAACTGCGGCGCTTCACGCTCGCGGTGATGCGGCGGCTCGATGCAGCCGGGATCGACGCGCTGCTGCCGGACCTTCCGGGTTGCAACGAGAGCCTTGCGCCGCTGCCGCAACAGACGCTGGAAAGCTGGCGCGCAGCGGCCGAAGCGGCGGCGCAGGCGCTGGCTGCAACCCATGTGCTGACGATCCGTGCAGGTGCCTTGCTGGCACCTCCCCGGCTGCCCGGCTGGCGCTATGCCCCCCAAAGCGGTCCAAAAATTCTGCGCGGTATGATCCGCGCCCGCACCATCGCCGCGCGCGAAGCGGGGCGCGAGGAGCAGGCGGACGGCCTGCTGCCGATGGGGCGCAGCGAAGGGCTGGTGCTGGGCGGCTGGACGATCGGACCCGAACTGGTGCGCGCGCTCGAAACGGAAGAACCTGTCCCCTCTCCCGTTCAGGCCGGGATCGCCCAGGACCGGCTCGGCGGCCCCGGCTTGTGGCTGCGCGCAGAACCGGGCGAGGATGCGGCGCAAGCCGGTGCGCTCGCCGCAATGATTGCCGCCGATGTGGCAGAGCCCGGCGCATGAGCCGCCTCCCGCTCACCTTCGGTTGCGGCAGCCTGACCCTCGCGGGCACGCTCGACACCGCGCCCGGAAGCGCAGGACTGCTGATCGTCAGCGGCGGCAACGAAATTCGCGCAGGGGCTTTCGGCGGACAGGCGGAACTCGCCGCACGCATCGCCCGCGCCGGGTTCCCGGTGTTCCGTTTCGACCGGCGCGGGGTGGGTGACAGCGAGGGCGAGAATCGCGGATTTCGCGGGTCGGAACGCGACATCGCCGCCGCTCTCGACGCCTTCCGGGCGATGGCCCCGCAGGTCGAGCGCGTCGTCGGCTTTGGCAATTGCGATGCGGCCTCTGCGCTGATGCTGGCGGGCGGCGCGGGCCTGTCCGGGCTGGTGCTGTCGAACCCCTGGACAATGGAAGGGTCGGGCGAAGGCGCGGAAGGGACCGAGCACAACGCCCCGCCTCCTGGCGCGATCCGCGCGCGCTATGCGGAAAAGCTCAGGAACCCGCGCGAAATTGTCCGGTTGCTCCGCGGCGGTGTCGATCTCAAGAAGCTGGCGCGCGGGTTGGTGCGCTCGCTCAAACCCGCCTCCCCGCCGTCGAGCCTTGCGCAAGACATGCATGCGGGGCTGGCGACCTTCACCGGGCCGGTGCGCATCCTGCTCGCCACCGCCGATCGCACCGCGCAGGTGTTCGAGACCGCGTGGGATGCCGTTACGGGAGGGCCCGACCCGCGCATCCAGCGCTGCGAGGGCGCGGGCCATTCCTATGTCGAGCCCGTACACCGCGACTGGCTGAAAGCGCAGATCCTCGCCGCCTTGCGCGCCTAGCGTTCGAACAGGCTGACCAGTTCGACATGGGTGGACCAGCGGAACTGGCCGACCGGGCGTAGCTTGGTCAACCGGAAACCGGCCGCGCCCAGCGTCGCGGCATCGCGCGCCCAGCTTGACGGGTTGCAGCTGACATAGACCACCCGCGCCAGCGTACTCGCTGCGATCTCCGCGACTTGCGCGCGCCCGCCCGCCCGTGGCGGATCGAGCAGTACGGCGTCGAAACGGTTCAGTTCGGCGGGCTGGAGCGGATTGCGGAACAGGTCCCGGTGCAGCGCCAACACGCTTCCACCTACCCGCGCGCCCGCCGCCTTGCAGGCGAGGTGCGCGGCGCGCTCGGCTTCGACCGCGAGCACCTTGCGCGCGTCCTCGCCCCCGGCCCGCAGCGCGAAGGCGAAGGTGCCGAGCCCGGCGAACAGGTCCGCCACCATGCGTTCATCGCGCAACCATTCGGCGGCATCGGCGGCCATCCGCGCCTCGGCATCGGCCGTGGCTTGCAGGAAGGCGCCGGGAGGCAGGCTGACGGGCACCCCGGCCAGCGTCACGGTCGCAGGCTCCGGCTCCCACACGGTTTCGGGGCCGTAACCCTGATCGATGCTCAGCCGCGCCAGCCCCTGCTCGCGCGCGAAATCGAGCGCCGCCTCGGTCGGACCGAGTCCTTCGAGCGGGAAGTGGACGAGGCTTGCATCCACGCCCTGATCCGCCAGCGTCAGATCGATCCCGACCATCCCCTTGGGACCATAGGCGGCGACAAAGCGTCGCAACGGCGGGATAAGCGCCGTCAACGACGGATGAAGCACCGGGCATTCGGCCAGATCGACCACCCGGTGCGCGCCGCCTTCGCGATAGCCGAGCACCGCGCCCTTGGCCGTGCGCAATCCATGCAACCCGGCGCGGCGGCGGGTGGCGGGGGCCGAGAGGTGGACGGGCAGCACTTCGGCGGGTTCCAGCCCCTGTCCGCTGGCGGCACCCAGAACCCGGCTGCGCACGAAATCGGCCAGCGCGGTGTCGGCGGCATGCTGCAACTGGCAGCCGCCACAGGTCCCGAAATGCCGACAGGGAGGGACAGCATGGTGCGGGCCGGGAGTGATCGCTCCGGCCGCGTCCACTCCGTCGCCCGGCACTGCGCCTGCGACATGGCGGCCGGATGGGGTAACCCCATCGCCTTTGGCGGCGAGGCGGATGATGGTTTCAACGGTGCTCACCAAGTGGCCGCTAGCGCCTCGGGCACCAATGCGGCAAGCTTTGACGGTGAAAAGGCGGGACCGGCGCGGCGCGCGGCCTCGCCGTGGAGCCATACGGCCTGGCACGCGGCGGCGAAGGGATCGGCGCCGGTCGCCATCCGGCTGGCCGCAATCCCGGCGAGCACATCGCCGGTTCCGGCGACCGACAGCCAGCTTGACGCAGGCGGCGCCAGTGCCAAGCGACCATCGGGCGCGGCAATGACGCTGTCCGGCCCCTTCGCCAATACCACCATGCCGCTGACCCGTGCCAGCGCCAGCGCCCGGTCGCGGCGGGTCTCGGCGATGACCCCGAAATTGCGGCACAGGGTCTCTAGCTCCCCGTCATGCGGCGTGGCGAGGATCGGGACGCCGCGCTTCAGCATCGCGGGCAACAGCAGCACCAGCACATCGGCATCGAGCACCAGCGCCGGAGCATGGCGCAGCGCTGCCTCCAGTTTCTCCTGCGCCGCCGCATCGCGCCCCAGCCCCGGACCGATCAGAACCACCCCGATCCTCTCGTCTGTTAAGCACGAGGCCAGCGCGCCGCGCTCGACCACCAGATCGGGCGGCGCGCCGGTGACGCCGTCCTCTGCCAGCAGCTTCACAAAGCCCGCGCCGGAGCCTTGCGCGGCGGCGGCTGCCAGCAGGCTCGCTCCCGGAATCGCGCCTGCAACGATCCCCAGCAGCCCCCGGCGATACTTGTGGCTGTCGGCAG
>DAIQNP010000007.1:0-22939 GCA_036788335.1 Erythrobacter sp. | reverse complement strand
CGACCCCAATGCCGTCGTTGCGTTTCAGGCCATTGCTGATAGCATTTGGCTTACCGTGAACGATTGAAAGCGATGCCATGTATCAAGCCATTGTGCGGAATCAGGTGCGTAAGGCATTCGGCGGACTGAATGAGGGGAACTTCGAGCCTGCGCTAGAAGGCATGGCAGACCGCTTTGACCACTATTTTGCCGGCGAGCACAGTCTCGGGGGGGTTCGCAACAACCGGGAAAGCATGCGCCTGTGGTTCGAACGCCTTTTCCGCCTGAACCGCAATCTTGATTTCGAACTCAAGCATATTGCGGTGGCGGGGCCGCCGTGGAACACTACCGTCACGGTCGAATGGACTGACGGTGCGACGCTGGCAAACGGCTCGCCCTATCTTAATCGCGGCGTTCACGTCGTGCGGATGAAATGGGGGAAGGTCACCAGCCTTCATGCCTATCTGGACACCGCAGTCTGGATCGATGCCTGCAAGGCGATGCAGCGTGATGGTATCAGGGAAGCAGCGGCGGACCCCATCACCGATATTCCGGTCGCTTGATGTCCCGGATTGCTTTGACCGGCTACTCGCTCTGTGGTGTTGCCAGTATAATCCTTGGCGCCGTTTACCTGCTGCGCCACGAGTTCATGCCATATCATGCCGAGGCCGTTGGCGCTGAGTGGGCGAGCCTGCCAAGCGGCACCCGCGCGCTGATCGGTGCGCTGATGAACGTGCTTGGCGCTGCATGGGTGGTGGTCGGGATCTCCGTGCTGGCACTTGTTGCCATTGCGCATCGGTCGAGCAACATCATTGCGCGGTGGACTATCCCTGCAAGCCTTGTCGCCCTCTACGGTTCGATCCTAATCGTCACCTTTCAGGTGCAAATGACCACGGGCGCTGCGACACCGTGGATGACGAACGCCTTTGCTGTTGCGGTGGCCATCATGAGTTTGATCATCGATGCTCCTTGGAGAAGTCACAAGCAAGATCTCGCTACATAACGGTAACACGCTCAAATGCGTATGGAATAAGCCGGAGAGATAATCGATTTTTTATCCATAACTAAGCTCAGCCATCCGATGACCGAATTGCTGAGTGGGTGATCACGGGTGCGGCAATAGCCGCCCTTCAGCAATCCACCCATAATCGGCCATTCACGCTTCGTAGCGCAGCACCCGAAAGCAGACGCTAAACTACCTATCCATGGAGTGTCGCCATTCTCTCAATGGTGCATCCGTCCGATCGCTTCGACGCATAAAGTCCGCTCAAAGCCTCGGACAGCTTGACCGCCCAACTAAAGCATCCATATACCATCCACATGGATGGCGGAGAAGATGCGATGGGGAATGTTCAAGAGCTCAGGCCCAAGACCGACAACGAGAAGATCACGATCAATCTGGGCTACGTCGATCTTGGCCACATCGATCTGCTCGTCCGCGAGGGGTTCTATTCGAACCGTTCCGATTTTATCCGTACCGCGATCAGGAACCAGCTGGAGCGGCACCGCGAGGCAGCCGAGAAGTCGGTGGTCCGAAAGCAATTGGATCTGGGCATCAGCCAGTTCTCGCGGGTGCAGCTCGAACAGGTGCGCGATGCGGGCGAGGCTCTGGATATCCGTGTTCTGGGACTTGCGACCATCGATCCCGATGTCTCGCCCGAACTCGCACGTGCGGCGATCGCGTCGCTGACCGTTCTGGGCGCCTTCCACGCCAGTGCCGCCGTAAAATCCGCGCTGGCCGATCGCATCCGCTAGTCAGAACAAGGAAACGATATGACGATGAACTCCGCAATGGCGAAGGCCCTGAGTCTTACCCGCTCGGGCAATCTGCTCGAAGCGACGGCCACAATCAGAAATGCGCTGGCGATGGGCGGGGCCGCGGCTCCGGCCTCGGCCACAGAGCCCGGCGGCGATGTGATCGACCTCGTGTCGGACCGTGGTCGGTGGCGCGCCCCTGATGCGACCATCGGTGCAGGTGTGGAGCCGACCCAGGGAGCGACGGAGCAGCTACGGAAGAGCGGATGCTTTGACGAGCACATGTATCGCACAACCGCAGAGGCAATGGCCTATCGGCTGTATCAGCCGGTCAATGCCGTTCCCGGAATGCCGCTGGTGGTCATGCTCCACGGCTGCACCCAGTCGCCCGAGGATTTCGCTCGCGGGACGGGAATGAACCGCCTTGCCGACGAGTTGGGTTTTCTGGTCGCCTATCCCCGGCAAACCGCCAGCGCCAATGCGCAAAAGTGCTGGAACTGGTTCAGGCCGGGCGATCAGCGCCGCGGCCGGGGCGAGCCCGCGCTCCTGGCCGGTATCGTCGCCGAGGTGACAGCGCAGCATGGCATTGATCCGGGCAGGGTCTATGTCGCCGGGCTTTCCGCAGGCGGGGCGGCAGCGGCCATCCTGGCGGCTGAATATTCCGACGTTTTCGCGGCGGTCGGGGTCCATTCCGGCCTCGCCTGCGGCGCTGCGCGGGATCTGCCCACCGCACTGGCGGCGATGCAGCGCGGTGCGGGCGCCGGTCACCCAGCTCGCGCAGAGCAGCGCTTCGTCCCGCTGATCACGTTTCACGGAGACCGCGATACGACCGTGCACGAAGTGAACAGCCGGGAGATCATTTCAGCAGCTTCCGCGCTCGCAGGCTTGCCGCTGACAGTAAGGGTCGAGGAAGGGCGCAGCGCTTCGGGCCGCACGTTCACCAAAAGCATGAGCGTGGATCCGGAAGGCAGGGTCCTGATCGAGCAATGGACGATCCACGGTTCGGGTCACGCCTGGTCGGGCGGCGATCGCGCAGGCAGTTACACAGAGCCAGCCGGCCCCGATGCATCGCGCGAAATGATGCGCTTTTTTCTCGACAAGACGCTGTCCTGACGGCTTCAGGGCGACGAGGCTGACGGATTGCGGCGGGAATGCACCTTTGCCACCGGGTTGACCCCATCACGGCCGGGACGGTGCGATTATGAGGCTGGTGCTTCGTTTCCGCGCATCAGCGCATGGCGCGGCAGGATAAGCCAGTAGCCATCGCGGGTACACTTGACGGTCCCGATGCGCCTTCCGTCCTCGAACAGTTCGATTTCGCGGCCGGGCAGCTGTCGTTGCACGAAATCGAGCGCGATCTGAGGGTCGGAACCCTCCAGCTTGATGACCTGAGGCGAACCCGGTCGGTCATCACCCGTGATCAGGCTGTAGGAGTGCTGTTGCCCATTGGCCGCGATTGGCATTGCGAAGCACCTCAGGGTCAGAGCACCATGCACGCCCCGATCTGTCATTAACGCAGGTAACTTCACCGGCTCCTTTTGCGGCGGCCCGTGCGACAGGCCTCACGGAAGATCTGCTTGCGATGAGAGGAGAATAATTCTCTCGCCGCCGGAACTCTTCGAAACTTTGTGCGATTTCCGGCTTGTTTCTCCCATGCAGCTTTCAACAGGCTGCCGCGTGGGATGTTCCACATCTGGGCGCCTGTTGCAGGTCCGCTCACCGCAAATATTATCTCAGTGCCGTTCTTGAGGATGCCGGGAGCGCAGCGGTCCCTCATCCGTGTTCCGCTATCAGCCCTTGCGCGGCTTGAACGGCTTCTTGGCCTTGCCGGGGACCTTGTTCTTGTCGAAGGATTTGAAGGGCGGCTTTGCGTGAGGACGGGGCGCGGCCGCGTTGTCGCGTGAGGGCGCGCGCTTGCGGTTGTCGCGGGCGACTTCACGCGGGCCGCCTTCGGAGCGTTCGATCAGGACCGGGGCTTCGTCACCTTCACTGATGGCCGTACGCGCCGCAGCATCGGCGAACTTGTCGGCGATCGGGCGCGGAATCTGGAAGAAGGTCTCGTTCTGGCCGATCCGGATCGCGCCGATTTCGTTGCGGGTGATGTGGCCGCGGCGGCACAGCAGCGGCAGGATCCAGCGCGGGTCGGCGTTCTGACGGCGGCCAAGGTCCATCCGGAACCAGACCGTGTCGTCGAAGCCTTCGCGGTGGCGCTCTTTCTGCGCCTCGCGCCGGGCTTCGTGGGTGTTGGCCATCAAGTCTTCAGGCTCGGGCATGCTGGCCCGGTGCGCCTGCACCAGCAGGGCGGCGATTTCCTGCGGCGTGCGCTCGGCCAGCAGGCGTTCGGCCAGTTCGACATCGCCCTCGTCGACGGTGACCGGCTGGAGGAGCTTTTCCAGCAGGCGTTCGCGGTCCTTCACCATGATCGCCTGCCGGTCGGGGGCGTCGGTCCATTCGGCGTTGATGCGGGCGTGGCGCAGCATCGATTCCACTTGCCTGCGCCGCGAGAACGGCACGATCAGCACGGCTGTGCCTTTCTTGCCTGCACGCCCGGTACGGCCCGAGCGGTGCTGCAAGGCCTCGGCATCGCGCGGGACCTCGACATGGACCACCAGGCTGAGCGAGGGCAGGTCGATCCCGCGCGCGGCGACATCGGTGGCGACGCAGACCCGCGCCCGGCGGTCGCGCAGCGCCTGCAACGCCTGGTTGCGTTCCGACTGCGAATGCTCGCCCGACAGCGCGACGACGCCGAACCCGCGCTCCTGCAAGGTGGCGTGGAGGTGCCGGACCTTTTCGCGCGTGGCGCAGAACAGGATCGCGGTTTCAGCCTCGTGATAGCGCAGCAGGTTGATCACCGCGTTCTCGATCTCGGGCGGGGACACCGTGACCGCCTGATAGGCGATGTCGCCGTGCCCGCGCTCGTCGGTGATGGTCGCAATCCGCAGCGCGTCACGCTGGTAACGGCGGGCGAGCACCTCGATCGTGCGGGGGATGGTGGCGGAGAACAGCAGCGTGCGGCGCGTTTCGGGGGTGGCATCGAGGATCTCCTCGAGCTCCTCGCGAAAGCCCATGTCGAGCATTTCGTCCGCTTCGTCGAGCACCACGGCGGCCAGTGCCGACAGGTCGAGCGCGCCGCGTTCGAGATGGTCACGCAGCCGCCCCGGCGTGCCGACCACGATGTGCGCGCCGGCCTGCAAGGCCTTGCGTTCGGCCGAGGGGTTCATCCCGCCGACACAGGTCGCAATCCGCGCGCCGGTGCGGGCATAGAGCCAGGCCAGCTCGCGGCTGACCTGCAAGGCCAGTTCGCGGGTCGGCGCGATCACCAGGCCCAGGGGCGCGCGGGCGAACGCGACGGTTGTGTTTTCACCGAGCAATTGCGCCACCATCGCCAGGCCGAACGCGATGGTCTTGCCCGACCCGGTCTGGGCCGAAACGATCAGATCCCGGCCAACGGCCTCTGGCTGCAGAACTTCGGCCTGCACCGGCGTTGCAGCGGCATAGCCGCGCTCGGCAAGGGCCGTCTCGATAGTGGCGGGAAGGGGAGGGAAATTCATGATCATGACCTAGTGATGAGCGGACAGCGCGCCGGGCTGTGGCCGGTCGCGCGATCGCTGTTCGATGAGAGAGGGTTGGTGCACGCCTGACGGGTGCTTGCAGCCTCCCATAGGCGCAAAAACACGGTTTGGCTTCCGAAAAGCGCAAATCCTGCGGGACAGCACCCGTTTGCCCACGTCCGTAAAGGTTATCGCATGGTAACCGGCGCGCTGCTGGCGACGGGGGAGATCAGCCCTGCCTGTCCGCACATCGGCCACGGGAATCCCATGTCCCATGCAATCCTGCCGGTTGCAACCGTCCTTGTCACGCTCCCCGAAGTGCCTGCTTTGCAGCATGAAACTTCGCGACAGAACGAACGAAACGTTGCGGGTCACGTCTCTTCGTTAACCAACGTCGGCTAGGAAAGGGTACGTAGTTTCTCGTGTTTCGGCCGAGAAAATCACGGTCAGCCTAACCAGTTGCTAACCATTATCTGCGTAACGCTTCTTCGTATGAACACGCAGATCATCTGGAAGCCCTTGTTTACCACTTCCGCTCTTGCGGCGGTAAGCCTTGTGGCCCTCGTTGCCGCTCCGTCCGCCAATGCGGCCGGGGTGAGCGCCGGTACTCTCATCGAGAACACGGCTGTCGCCACCTACGAGGATGGCGAGGGACCGCGCACCGTCAATTCGAACACCGTCTCGCTGCGCGTGGACGAACTGGTCGACCTGACGCTGGTCTCGCTCGACCCGGCGGCACTGCGCGCCGCTCCGGGCGATACCGTCCTGACCTTCGAACTCACCCACCAGGGCAATGGGCCCGAAGCGTTCCTGCTCACCGCCAATCCGGCTGTTGGCGGCAATGATTTCAACACCACCGTGACCGGCATCGCGCTCGATACCAATGGCAACGGCACTTACGAGCCGGGCGTCGATGTTTTGCTGACCGGACCGGAAACCACCCCGGTGCTGGCCCCCGACGATGTGCGCACCGTCTTCGTGCTGGTGACCGTCCCCGATGGTGTGACCGACGGGGCGATCAGCAATGTCGAACTGAATGCCCAGGCCGTCACCGGCTTCGGCGCGCCGGGCACGGTGTTTGCCGGCGCGGGCGTCGACGGCGGCGATGCGATCATCGGCATGACCGGGGCCTTCTCCACCGCCAGCGGCCGGTTGGTCGCGGGTGTGAGCGGCGTGGCGCTGTCCAAATCCGTTGCGGTGACCGATCCTTTCGGCGGCGCCGAAGTGGTGCCGGGCAGCGTTGCCACCTTCACCATTTCCGCCACGGTCACCGGCAGCGGCGACGTGCAGTCGCTGGTCGTCTCCGACGCCATTCCGGCTGGCACGACCTATGCGCCGGGCTCGCTCGCGCTTGACGGCAGTCCGCTCAGCGATGCGGCCGATGGCGATGCCGGACAGGTCTCCGCCACCGAGGGCGTGCGGGTCGATCTGGGAACGGTCGCGGCCGGTTCCGCGACCCGCAACATCACCTTCAATGTCGTGATCAACTAGTTTCAAGCATATGATATTCAACGTCAAAAGGGTCAAATTGTCATGAAGACGGTCAACAGGTTCATGCTGGCAATGGCGGCTGCGGCAACGCTGGCCCTGCCGCTTCCGCTGGCTGCTCAGGATGCCAGCCCGGTCAGCCTCAATGGCGACGTCAAGGCGGTCAAGCTGATCACCGACGCTGACGGCACGGAACGCACCGAACTGGTCGATCCGACCACCATCGTGCCTGGCGATCGCCTGATCTTCGGCACCGATTACGCCAATAACGGCAGCCAGCCGGTGACCAGCTTCAATGTCACCAATCCGCTGCCTTCAGCCGTGCGCCTTGCGCCCGATGCCGATCCCGCACTTGTCGTGTCGGTCGACGGCGGCAAGACCTGGGGCACGCTGGCGCAGCTTACCGTCGCTACGGCGGACGGTTCCACCCGATCGGCCGCGCACGCGGACGTGACTCATGTTCGCTGGGTGCTGGAAAGCATCGCGCCCGGCGAAAAGGGTCGTCTCACCTATCCAGCCATCATCCGCTGACCGGCGGACGATAACCGCCACGTCCTGCGGGCGGATACATTGACGCGGGGCACACGCAGAGGACCACTCCCATGAAGACCACCACCCAGTTGCTGGGGGCGGTGAGCGCGTTCGCGCTCGTCGTCATGTCCAGCGCCCCTGCTCTGGCCGAAGGGACCAGCGCAGGTTCGACCATCACCAACAACGTTACTGTCACCTATGACGTGGCCGGTATCGAGCAGACCGCCGCAACCGCGACCGACACCTTCACCGTCGACCAGAAGGTCAACGTGAACGTCGAATTCGTGGGCGCCGCGACCACGGTGACCCCGGGCCAGGAAGGTGCGGCCATCGCGTTCGATGTCACCAACCTGTCGAACTCGGCGATCGACCTTGAACTGACCACGGCGCTGACCGGCGGCATCGCGGGCAACATCGACAACTTCCTGATCTACCTCGATACCAATGGCGACCGCATGCTCGATCCCACTGAACTGGCCGCCGGACCCATTGACTACCTCGATGAAATCGCAGCGTCTGCCGGCGGTACGACTGTTGCGGTGATCGTGGTGGCCGACATCGGCCTTGGCGCAGTTAACGGCAACGAATTCGATGTCGTGCTGACTGCCGATGCGCACGAAGCCGGAACGGCGGGCTCTCTCGGCGCTGAGCTGGTTGCCACCTCGGGTGCCAACACGGCTGGGGTCGACACGGTTCTGGCCGATGGCGCGGGCGTGACCGATGCTGCCAATGACGGTGCCTTCTCCGACGTCGGCGAATATGTCGTCGCCGGCGCTGTGGTGGCGGTCGCCAAGACCAGCACCATCATCAGCGATCCGGTCAACGGCACCACCAATCCCAAGGCAATTCCGGGCGCAGTGGTGGAATATTGCGTCACCGTGGCCAATGCCTCGGGTGCATCGACCGCAACCGGCGTGAGCGTGCTGGATGACCTTCCGGCAGACGTTACGTTCCTGACCGGCACGATCCGCATCGACGGCAATGCCGATTGCGAATCCGGTACGCCCGGCGGGAGCTACGATGCTGCGGCCGGCGTTGCCGGTCAGGTGTCGGGCAACCTCAGCGACATCGCTGGCGGCCAGACGCTTTCGCTCTATTTCCAAGTCGAGATCGACTAAAAGATCTCGGCGGAACAAGGCTTTGCGTGTAACCCCCTCTTGGCGGCGTGCGGCAGCGGCATTGCTTGCAATGCTGCTGCCGCTTGCTGCGCTGCCGGAGGGGGCAGTCGCACAGGATTCGGTCGAGCCATCGACCCGAACGATTACCAATATTGCCGAAGCAAGCTGGCGGACCGATGGACGGCCGGCCAGCACGGTCTCGAACGAAGTTGTGCTGACGGTTACCATCCTGCCAGCCAGCATCCGTGCCTTTCAGGCGGTCCGCACCGGCGGGTTCGAGCTCAATTTCCGCGCCCCTTCCTGCAATGCGCAGTCGAATGCGGCGCTTGCGTCCGGTCCGGCGACCGGCAGCGACCCGCTGGCGACAGGTTCCGAACCGCTCCAGGTCACCGCCGTGGTCGAACCGACCACTTTGATGCGTGCCGGACGGGTGCTGTATTTCGAAATCAGCGCGGTGGGCGCAAACCGCAACAGCCAGGCGATTGACCAGCTGGAAGTCTCCATCACCGCTTCGACCGGCGATGTCGAGACACTCACCATCTTCGAGACCGCACCTGACAGCGGCATTTTCGCAGGCCAGATCGCCACAGGGCGCATGCCGGGGATGCCGATCAGCGAGGATTGCAACCTCGGGCTCGAGCAAGGCTCGACCGTCGAAATTGCCGCGCTCGGACCGAACACGGGTCAGGCCTTTGTGACCACCAAAGTCGATGTGCAAGCCGATCCCTTCGGCATCGTGTTCGACAGCGAAACCGGCGAGCCGGTCGACAATGCGCGCGTGACCTTGATCGATGATGCCACCGGAAACCCTGCTACGGTGTTCGCCGATGATGGCGTAACGCCTTGGCCTTCCACGATTATGTCGGGACAGACCATCGTCGACGGCGCAGGACGCAGTTTCCCGATGCAGCCGGGCGAATACCTGTTCCCGCGCACGGCGCTGGGCCGGTATCGCGTCACGATCGAGCCGCCCGAACCGTATACCGCGCCTTCCAGGGCGGATCCTTCCGACCTTGCGCGTCTGTCCCGGCCCGAAGGCGGCAGCTTCGTCATACTCGACGGGTCCTACGGCCGGCCGTTCGAACTGCTCGACCCGACTCCGGTCGAGATCGACATTCCGGTGGACCGCGATACGAGCGCGCTGGGATTTGCCAAGACCGTCTCGCGCATCAATGCCGCGCCCGGCGATGTGGTGTTCTACACCCTGACCGTGCGCAACCCCGATGGTGCGCGCCCGCGGCGCAATGTGACAATTGCCGATACTCCGTCGCGCTGGCTGCGTCTGCGCCCGGATAGCATTCGAATCAATGGCATAGCCGTGCCTGAAGCGGTCACGATCACGCCCGATGGACGCCAGCTTTCGATTGCGGTGGGCGATCTGGAACCCGGCGGAACGGCGCGCGTGACCTATGCGATGGGCGTGCGCCCGGACGCACCGGCCGGGCGCGTGGTCAATGATGCCACCGTGCGCGACAGCGTCGGCCGCAATGCTCGGGCCAGTGTGCCGCTCGACATCCTGCGCGACGGTGTGGGCGATCGCATGACCATCATCGGCCGGATCACTGGGGGTGCCTGCACGCTCGAGGAAGGATTGCGCCCCGGTATCCCGGGCGTGCGGGTGATGATGGAGGATGGCAGCTTTGCCATCACGGACGCCGATGGGCGCTATCACTTCGAAGGTATCGTGCCCGGCACCCACGTGGTGCAGGTCGCCCGTTCGACCCTGCCGGAGGGCGCGCGTCTGGTCGATTGCCACCGTTCGACCCGCAATGCGGGCAGCACCGCGTCGCGCTTCGCGATCGGGCAGGGCGGGGCGCTGGTGGTCGCAGACTTCCATGCGCTGCTCCCGGAAGCCTTGATCGCTGCGCCGCAACCGGCTGAATCCGAAGCGGAAACACCTGCTGCTCCGGCAGGAACTGCGCCTGTCGTTGCTGGCGAGGCTGCGGCTGTCGACGCCGCACAGTCCCGCACCGCTGCCGAGCCCGATCCGTCCGTCACCGACTGGATCACGCTGGGCGATGGCGAGGACGGTTTCCTGTCGCCGACCGAGGATGCCAATCCGCGCGCGCCTGCCATCCGGGTCGCGATCCGGCACCGCCGCGGGCGCTCGGTCGAACTGCTGGTCGATGGCAAGCCGGTCGATCCGATGACCTTCGAAGGCACCCGCAACCCCGAGCGCGGCAAGTATGCCGTGAGCGAATGGCGCGGCGTGGCGTTGCTCAACGAGACCACCGTGCTTGAAGCGCGGGTGACCAATTCCTTCGGCGAAGTCAGCCAGACCTTCACCCGCGAGGTGTTCTTCACCCGCTTCCCGGCGAAGGTCGAGCTGTTGCCGGCTCAATCGCGCCTGATCGCCGACGGGCGCACGCGTCCGGTCGTGGCAATCCGGGTGCTCGATCGCAACAACCGCCCCTTGCGCGAAGGGATCGCCGGGACGTTCACGCTCAACGCCCCGTTCGAAAGCGCCGATCAGCTCGATCGCCAGCAATTGAACCAGCTCACCGGCCTCGCCCCGTCCTCGGCGCGCTGGGTGGTCGAGGGTGAGGAGGGCATCGCCAGGATCGAACTCGCGCCGACGATGGTGAGCGGCTCGCTGCGGCTTGAATTCCAGCTCGGCGACGGGGAAATCACCCGCCGTCAGGAGCTTGAAGCCTGGGTCGAGCCGGGCGAGGTGGAATGGACCATCATCGGTCTGGGCGAAGGCACCGTGGGCGCCCGCTCGGTCGCCGACAACATGGAACGCGCCGGCAGCTTCGACAGCGATCTGGGCGATGATGCGCGCATTGCGCTGTATGCCAAGGGCCGGGTGCTGGGCAAATACCTCGTCACGCTCGCCTATGACAGCGCCAAGCAGCGCGACGACCAGCGGGTACTGGGCGCGCTCGATCCGCAGGCCTATTACACTGTTTTTGCAGACGCTTCGGCCCGCCGTTTCGACGCTGCCAGCCGCGAGAAGCTGTATGTGCGGATCGAAACCTCGACCTTCTATGCACTTTACGGCGACTTCCAGACCGCCTTCAACCAGACGCGGCTGGCCAATTACAACCGCACCGCCACCGGCCTCAAGGCCGAGGCGCGGGTCGGCGCGGTCAAGGCGCAGGGCTTTGCTGCCGAGATCGCCAGCCGTTTCCAGCGGCAGGAAATCCAGGGTCAGGGGATCAGCGGTCCCTATGCGCTCAGCAGCCGCCGGATCCTGCCCAACAGCGAGCGTGTCACCCTCGAAGTGCGCGACCGTTTCCGTTCCGAACTGCTGGTTTCGACGCGCGAACTGGTGCGTTTCATCGACTATGATATCGACCTTCTGTCGGGCACCATCAGCTTTGCCCAGCCGGTGCTGAGCCGTGACGAGAACCTCAATCCGCAGTTTGTCGTGATCGAGTTCGAAACCGATCGCGCCACCGGCGGCGAACTTAACGCAGGCCTGCGCGCCGACTGGAGCAGCGCCGATGGCGCGGTACGGATCGGCGCGAGTGCACTTACGGATTCAGGCTCGGCTGGCGCCGGCAATGACACCCGCACCGATATCGGCGCGGTCGATCTGGTCGCCCGCATCGGCGAAGCCACCGAAGTGCGCGCAGAAATCGCGCTGAGCCGCCGCGAAGGCGAACAATCGACCGGCTGGCTGGTCGAAGCCCAGCACCAGACCGGAAAGCTCGATGTGCTCGCCTATGGCCGCCAGATCGACGCCGATTACGGGATCGGTCAGCAGAACGGGGCCGAGCGCGGCCGCCGCAAGTTCGGGGTCGATGGCCGGGTGCTGCTCAATGAACATCTCAGCGTGCTGGCCAGCGTGTGGCAGGACGACAGCCTGACCGATGCCAGCCGCCGCCGCGCTGCGCAGTCCCAGTTGACGTTGCGTCGTCAGACCAGCGAGTTGCGGCTCGGCATCGTGCACTTCGACGACCAGCTTTCCGACGGATCGAGCGCGCAGTCGACCGTGCTCGAAGCGGGTGCGACCCAGCGGTTGTTCGACAACAAGCTCGAAGTCTCGGCCGGAACCGCCGTGGCGCTGGGCAAGGCCGAAAGCGTCGATCTGCCCGCCCGCCACCGGCTCGGCCTGCGCTATGCCATCACCCAGGACGTGCGGCTGGTCGGCACCTACGAAATCGCCGACGGCGAATCCATCAATGCGCGCCAGGTCCGTGTCGGCGTGGAAGTCTCGCCGTGGACCGGGAGCCGCGTGGCGACGTCGGTCGGGCAGGACACCATCGGCGAAAACGGCAACCGCAGCTTTGCCGCCTTCGGCCTGTCGCAGACCGTGCAGGTCACCCAGAGCCTGACGCTCGACGCGACGCTCGACAGCAATCGCACGCTGGGCCTCGATCCGGGTCGTGAGCAGATCATCAACCCTGCGCAGCCGGTGGCGAGCGGCGGACAGTTGACCGGCCCCGGCCTGTTCGAGGACTTCACCGCGATGACCCTCGGCGGAGCCTGGCGCAAGGATCGCTGGAGCCTGACCGCACGCGGCGAAGTCCGCAATGCCGAGACGGCCGATCGCAAGGGCGCGATTTTCGGCGCGATCCGTCAGCTTGGCGAAGGCAGCCTCGTCGGCTCGGGTGCAACCTGGACCCGCGCCGAAACCGCCGGTGGCGCGGTCACCGAAATCATCGACGCGACGCTTGCCTTCGCGCACCGGCCCGATGCCTCGCCGCTGGCGATGCTGGGCAAGCTCGAATTCCGCAGCGATCGGGTCGAGAACGCCGTCGCGGGCGAGGCGGGCGGGGCCGGGCGTACGGCGCTGGTGGTCGATGGCGATGCCAGAAGCCGCCGCCTGATCGGCAGCCTGTCGACCAATTTCTCCCCGCGCGGGACGCGGACCGATGATGCCGGAACGCTCCAGCAGGTGCGGCGCGACGAATATTCGCTGTTCCTGGGTGCGCGGCACAATCTCGACAGTTTCGAAGGCACCGAGTTCACCGGCACCAGCCTGCTCGCCGGGCTCGATGCGCGGATCGGCATCGGCGACAAGTTCGAGCTCGGCGCGAGCGCGACGGTGCGGACCAATCTCGAAGACAAGGTGACCAGCTTTGCTTATGGCCCCGTCATCGGCGTGGTGCCGGTCGAAGGCATGCTGCTGACCGTCGGCTACAATGTCGAAGGCTTCCGCGACGGCGATTTCGCTGCGGCGCGCAGCACCGACAAGGGCGTGTTCGCCGCCATCCGGCTGAAATTCGACGCCAGCTCCTTCGGCTTCCTCGGCCTTGGCAGATAGGCATTGCAGAAACCGGAAGGAAAGCATGGTAAAGCGTTTGTTTACCATGATTTCCTAAGGCCGAAAGATGGACGGGACGAACCAGTCACGCGGCGCGGCGGGGATGATGCGGAGCGGTTTGCGGCTGCTGGCGGCGTTGATTTTCGGCGCGTTCGCCTTGCCGGCGATGGCGCAATCGGTGACGACGGTGGTCAACACCACCAGTGGCCAGATCAACCGGACCACGACCTGTGCCGCGCCGCTGGTCCGCCAATTCGTGGTGACCGGCAGCTTCCTGATCACCGATGTCGATATCGGGGTGCTGGTGACCCACGGCTGGCGCGGCGATCTGCAGATGACACTGGTCGCGCCGGACGGTACGCGGGTGCAGCTGACCAATGGCGACACCAGCAACATCAGCGGCGACAATTTCAATGTCCGGCTCGACGATTCCGCATCGCAGCTGGTCAATACCGACAGTCCGACCGGCAATCATGCGACCACGGCGCCCCCGTTCCAGAACCGCTTTCGTCCTCGCAGCCCTTTGTCGGTCCTGAATGGCACCAATGCGCAAGGCACCTGGCGGCTCGAAATCTGCGATTTGTTCCCGGCTGCCGATGACGGTGTGTTCCGCCGTGCCGAGCTTTACCTGACCTCGCTGCCGGCGAATTTTGCCGACCTGTCGCTGACCAAGAATCTGGTCGGCTCGATCCCGGTTTCGGGCGGCGCGGCAAGCTGGCGTCTGACCGTGATCAATGCCAGCAATTCGACTGTCACGGCTTCGGGTATCGCGGTGCAGGACACCTTGCCGGCCGGCTTCGTGTTCGGATCGGCCAGCGGGGTCGGCAGCTACAATCCGGCCACCGGGATCTGGAGCGTCGGATCGCTCGCACCGGGGCAGAGCGCGGCGCTGACACTGACCGGCACCATCTCTGCCCCCGCAGGAACGGTTGTGACCAACACCGCCGAGATCGTTGCGAGCAGCGTGACCGATCCCGATTCAACCCCGGCCAATGGTGTGACCGGCGAAGACGACTTTGCGGTGTCCAGCTTTGTCGTCTCCAGCGGGCGGGCACCCGGCATTGCTCCGGTGCTGTCCTGTCCGGCAGGAATAGCGATCTTCGACTGGGACACGATCTCCTGGGCCGCGGGTTCGACTGACAACACCTATGCCTTTGCCAGTTTCGGCAATATCCGGTTCCAGCTCAGCAATGACGGCGTCTACCTCAGCAACGCGACCTTCGGAGGGCAGTCGCCCACCGTCTTTGATGGCCTCACCGGCGGGTTCACCATCCCCGAAGACAGCCTGACGGTACTGGCCGATCAGGCCACCCGGTCCGGCGAGGTCGAGATTGCCATGAACCTGCCGCGGGCGTTTACCGGCGTGCAGTTCACGATCTTCGATGTCGATACCTTTGCCGGTCAGTTCACCGACCGGGTCGAGGTGGTCGGGACGCTGAACGGCGCGACGGTCTTGCCGGTGCTGACCAACGGCAATCTCAACCAGGTGATCGGCAACGTAGCCATCGGCGACGGCCTTTCGGCTGACGAGGAAGGGCTGGGCAATGTGGTGGTGACCTTCACCCAGCCGGTCGACCGCATTCTGGTCCGCTACGGCAATCATACCGATGCGCCAGCCAACCCCGGACAGCAGGCGATCGCCATTCACGATATTGTCGTGTGCAACCCCTTCGCCGCGCTGTCGGTGACCAAGGTGAGCACGCTGATTTCCGATCCGGTCAATCTTGCAAACAATCCCAAGGCAATTCCCGGCGCGCTGGTCGAATATCTGATCACGATCGCCAACAATGGCAGTTCTGCAACCGATGCGAACAGCGTTGTGGTGATCGACAATGGTCCGCCCGATGTCAAACTGTGCCAGATCGCCCGCGCAGGCGGTCCGGTGGTCTATGCCGACCCCGGAGCAGCGGGGCTGACCTACAGCTTCACCTCGCTGGCATCGCCCACGGACAGCCTGGATTTTTCCAGCAACAACGGCGCGGCGTGGAGCTATGTGCCGTCAGCCGACGCGCAGGGATGCGATGCAGCGGTGACCGGCTTCCGGGTCCGTCCCGGCGGCGGGCTGGCCGCCGGGCGCAGTTTCAATCTGCGGGTGCGCTACATCATCGAATAGGCGCCCGGCTGCTCAGCCCGTGTGTTCGGCCCCGAGTCTTTCCATATGCGCTAGATGCCGCAGCACCACCGGCGCCCCTGCCGCCGCGAGCGAGCGCAGCTGCGGATTGTCTCCGGCGCGGGCATAGCCCGACAGCAGATCGTGGGTCTCCTTGTGCCCAAGCACTTGCTGGTCGATCCAGGTCTGGTCGAAGTCGTCCCCGGGCGCGGTTTCGAGATGCTCTATCAGCTTGGCCCGGCGGCTATCGAGCGCGAGCGGGATGTCGGGCAGCCCCTCGGTCTCGTTCATCCGCAGCGCCGATTTCAGCTGGTTCGTCATCATCGTGTGATCCGCGATCATCCACTGCGCCGCGTCGCGCACCTCGGGCGAGCGGCTGCGGGCAAGGGCGATGTGCGCCGCTTCGATCTCGTAGCGATCGCCGATGGCGGCGTTCTCGATGAACTGCGCGGAGGACTGCGCGCCCACCGTCTGTGCCTTTGCCCGGCCCAGCATCCCGCCAAGGACGTCGCCGAGCTTGTCGAGCCCGTGCTTGGCGCCGCTGTGGGTGTTGTCGTTGTGGTTGGTTTGGCTGTTCATTCCGCTGCCTCCTTGCGGGCGTCTTCGCGCGCGCGGTCATAGATCGTATTCTCGCCCGTGCCGCTGTCACGCAGGCTGGCGATCGGATGTTCGCCTTCGGTGGCGAAGCGGTATTCCTCGCCCTTCTCGGCGCGGCGGGTGGTGATCACGTCCTCGCTCGGCGTACCGCCCGCGTTGACCACGTCCTGATAGCTGAAATAGCGGTGATCGGCCGGCAGTTCGCCCACGGACACGAACTCGCTGTCCCACCCGGTCCATTCGAGCGTGCGGTCGAGCACGCCGCGGACATAGTCCTTGTTCGGCTCGAACGTCATCGGCTTGTCGATCCCGCCCTTGGGGAAGAAGTCGGCAGCGTCGAGCTTGTGCACTTCGCGCAGCGCATCGCAGGCGATCCGGAGATGTTCGAGCTCCATCGCCAGATGCAGTTCCCACACCCGCTTGATGCGCGGGTCGGTCTCGGTCTCGACGCAGGACCAGTAGAGCCAGCATTCGTTGTATTCGTGCAGCGCCAGGTTGAGCAATTCGGGCGTCATCGGATCGAGGATCGATTCGTAATGGGTGACGTGCTGTTCCTCGATCATCGCGATCTCCTGATAGAGCGCGCGGGCGAGCGGGTGTTCGGGGCGATTGCCCGCCGTCATGTAGAAGTTCATCGTCTGCTGTTCGGCCGAAAGTACGGTCAGCGCGTTGAGGATCGACTGAACGCTGGCTGCTTCGACCGTCATCGGCCGGCGCAGTTCGTCATGCGGGTCGCGATGCTGGAAGATCGTGGGGCGGCTTTGCGGCTGCCGCGCGGCTCTGCTAGCTCTGCCAGCATGAACGAATGGATCAGTCAGGCGCAGGCGGCAATCGCGGCGCTCAGCACCTATCAGGAGACTGTCCGCGACCGGGTGGCACTGCGGGTGGCACCGGGCGGATCGGTCGATGCGGCGTCGATGACACGAGAACAGCACGCGGTGCATGGCCTTGCCTGGATGGCAGCGACGCTTGCGGCGCTGGAGGCGACCACGGATTGGGCCACGCGTGCGGCGCCGGCGGATCGGTTCGGCGAGGTCGAGGAGTTGGTGCTCAGGATCGGCGGCGGCGAATATATGGCGCAGCTGCTGTCGGGCTTGCCGATGAGCGCGAGCGAGGTGGTGCGCCCGTCGGCCTTCGGCACCGAGGCCGAAGCGCACGCGTTGGCGCAGCATCCGGCAGTCATGCGCTTCCTGAGCGATGGCAGCACGCCGGCGACCCGTGCGCGGCTTTCAGGCCTGCTGGCCGACGGCGCGCGACCCGACGAGACTTTGGGCGACGAGACGCTCGATCAGGTGCGCGAACAGTTCCGCGTCTTCACCGCCCGGCGGATCACACCCCGCGCCCACGATTGGCACCTCGCCGATGCGCTGATCCCCGACAGCGTGATCGCCGAAATGGCCGCGCTCGGCGTGTTCGGAGTGTGCATCCCGGAAGAACACGGCGGGCTCGGTCTCGGCAAGCTGGCGATGGCGGTGGTGTCGGAGGAACTGTCGCGTGGATGGATCTGCGCCGGATCACTCGGCACGCGATCGGAAATCGCGGGCGAGCTGATCGCGCAGAACGGCACGCCGCAGCAGCAGGCGCGGTTCCTGCCGCGTATCGCCGACGGATCGTGCCTGCCGACTGCGGTGTTCACCGAACCCGATACCGGCAGCGACCTTGCCGCCGTGCGCACCCGCGCCGAGCAGCAGGACGATGGCAGCTGGCGGGTGACGGGTGCCAAGACCTGGATCACCCACGGCGCTCGCGCCGATCTGATGACGATGCTGGTGCGCACCGATCCGGCCCGCACCGGTTATGGCGGCCTGTCGATGCTGCTCGCGACAAAGACCCGCGGCACGGACAGCGTGCCGTTCCCCGACGGCGGGATCGACGGCAGCGAGATCGCCGTGCTGGGCTATCGCGGGATGAAGGAATATGCGCTGGGCCTCGATGGCTTTGCCGTCGCCGCCGACGGCCTGCTGGGGGGCGAGGAGGGGCAGGGTTTCAAGCAGCTGATGCGAACCTTCGAAGGCGCACGCATTCAGACCGCCGCGCGCGCGATCGGCGTGGCGTGGAACGCCTTCGACCTCGCGCTGGACTATGCGCAGGGGCGCAAGCAGTTCGGGCAGGCGCTGACGCAGTTCCCGAGGGTCGCCGACAAGCTGGCGCTGATGGCCGCCGAAATCGTGATGAGCCGCGAGCTGACCTATTTCGCGGCCCGCGCCAAGGACCGCCATGCCCGCTGCGATATCGAGGCAGGAATGGCAAAGCTGCTTGCCGCCCGCACCGCGTGGAACGCAGCGGATAACGCGGTGCAGATTCACGGGGGCAATGGCTATGCGCTGGAATATCCGATCAGCCGCGTGCTGTGCGATGCCCGCATTCTCAACATTTTCGAAGGTGCAGCCGAGATCCAGGCGCAGGTGATCGGGCGGGGCTTGCTGGCCGGGCAGACGCGCGCCGCAGCAGCCTAGAATGCTCTAGAGCAGGCGGCGTTGCGGCTCGCCCGGTTCGCCGATCAGCCCGCTGTTGATGGCCATCGCGCGCTTCAGGTCGACATGGCGCGGCCGGTCACCGCGCTTCTTGAGCAGTTCTGATACCGACTCCACCAGCACATCGGGGGTGAAGGGCTTGCGCACATAGCCCTGCGCGCCGGCATAGAGCGCCTGCGCCTCGTCCTCGTCACCTGTCATGGCAGTAAACATCACCACCGGCAGATCGTAGAAGTGTTCCGAACCGCGCAACCGCCGCAGCAGGGTAACGCCCGACATCCCCGGCATGGTCTGGTCCAGCAGCAGGACATCGGGCCGCTTGTGCGTCGCCAGCTCCCACGCTGCTTCGGCCGAGGTGACCCAGCCGCAGGCGTGACCCGCATTGAACAGGATCTCGCTGGCGATCTCGGCGATCAGCTCATCGTCGTCGGCAATCAGGATCCGGGCCATAGCGCAGTGCTTCGCTTCAAGGAGAGGGATTGGTTGGTGCCAGGTTAACCATCCGCACGCTTCAACCGCCTTTGTGCAGGCGTCCGCATTGTCCCCTAGTGTCATGACGCGGTGTTACGCCGGTGTAACGCGGGCGAGCCGCGAGGCGGGTCGGGCGGATACCGTTCCGGCGCTCAGCGTGGTTGCCGCACATGGCTCGCGCTGTCAGTGTCGCCGGCGATGATTCGGAAACCTGAAACGACCTGTGCCGAGGCTCCCGCCATCGGCCCCTTCCTGCCGACCGAGGGCATTCACAACCTGCGCGACTACGGCGGCTATGCGGCGGCGGGCGGGGCGCGGGTGCGGACCGGGGTGCTGTTCCGGTCGGGCCAACATATCGAAGCGAGCGATGCCGACCTCGAAACCCTCGCCGCGCTCGACATCCGTACGGTGATCGACCTGCGCGGGGTGAGCGAGCGCACCGCCTTTCCCTGCCGCCGCCACCCCGCCTTCGCCGCGCAAGTGGTCGCGCATGAGGGCGAGACCAGCAATTCGCCGCCGCATGAAGCCAGAGAGGGGGGCGCAGGCGGGCGCTTGGAAATGACGGCGCAGAGGGCGCGCGAGCGGATGCTGGCGGTCTATACCCGGATGCCGGTCAATCCCGCGATGATTGCCATGTTCACCCGCTACTTCGCCGCGCTCGACGAGCGTGATGGAGGAAGCCTCGTCCATTGCTTTGCCGGCAAGGACCGTACCGGGATCGCGGCAAGCCTGCTGCTCCATGCGCTTGGCGTGCACCGTGACGATGTGGTGGCGGAGTTCCTGCGCACCAACGATGCACCGACCCGCCACGTGCTCGAACGCCAGTCGCTGCCGCGCATGGCGGAGCACTACGGCGATATCGGTCCCGACGCGCTGCGCAACCTGATGGGGGTGCTGCCCGAATATATCGAGACCTACTTTGCCGAGGTGACGCGGGATCACGGATCGATCGACACCTACCTTGAACATAGATTAGGTGTGGACGAGGCAAGGAAAGCTCGCCTGCGCGCCAAGCTGGTGGCGTGACAAGCGGGGCTGCGCATCCCATATCGCGGACAACGGACCACCAGAGGCACACATAATGGCGACTCACCACACCAAGATGCTCATCATCGGCTCCGGCCCGGCAGGTTACTCGGCTGCGATCTATGCCGCGCGCGCGATGCTGGAACCGATCGTGGTGCAGGGGCTCCAGCCCGGCGGCCAGCTGACCATCACCACCGATGTCGAGAACTATCCCGGTTTCCGCGATGTGGTGCAGGGCCCGTGGCTGATGCAGGAGATGCAGGCGCAGGCCGAACATGTCGGCACGCGGATGATGTGGGACACGATCGTCTCGGTCGATCTGGAGAACGGCCCTCCGTTCCGCGCCATCGGCGACAGCGGGGATGAATACATCGGCGAAAGCCTCGTCATCTGCACCGGCGCGCAGGCCAAGTGGCTCGGCGCGCCGGGCGAGATGGAGCTCGGCGGCAAGGGTGTCAGCGCCTGCGCCACCTGCGACGGGTTCTTCTACCGCGGCAAGAAGGTCGCGGTGATCGGCGGCGGGAACACCGCCGTCGAGGAAGCGCTGTACCTCACCAACCATTCCGACGACGTGACCCTGATCCACCGCCGCGACAGCCTGCGGGCCGAGAAGATCCTGCAGGAACGGCTGTTCGCCAATCCCAAGATCAGTGTGCTGTGGAACAAGGCGGTCACAAGCTTCGAAGCCGGGCCTACGGGCATGCTCCACCACCTCTCCCTGACCGATACGGTGACGGGTGAGGGATCGACCATCGAAGTCGACGGTGCGTTCGTCGCCATCGGCCACGCCCCCGCGACCGAGCTGTTCAAGGGCAAGCTGCCGATGGACGAGAACGGCTATCTGCACACAGAACCCGGCACGCCCAAGACCGTGATCCCCGGCGTGTTTGCGGCAGGCGATGTTACCGATCATGTCTACCGTCAGGCGGTGACGGCAGCAGGGATGGGCTGCATGGCGGCGCTCGACGGCGAACGCTACCTCGCCGCGCGCGCCTATGCCGAGGCCGAACCCGAGGCGCAGGCGGCGGAGTAAGGCGGGACTGTGCGCTCCTGCGAAAGCAGGAGCTTATTGGGCGTGGCTATAAGTTCCTGCTTTCGCAGGAACGCACCAATCAGAACACCGCGATCCCCGCCTTCACGATCAGCGCCATCAGCACCAGCGATGACAGCGCGAACAGCGCAAACCGCACCAGCACCCGGTTGAAGGTGGCCTGCACGATCGAGTGCGCCACCCGCAAGCCGACATAGGCCCATGCCAGCGTGGTATTGAACCCGTCGCCCTGTCCGATGATCGCCAGCACGATCGCGACCGCGTAGAACAGCGTCGGCGCTTCGTGGAGGTGGTTGTAGTTGTCGGCCTTCCAGCCGATGCTTTCGGGCAGTTTCGCCCGCAGGCTCGATGCTTCGCCGCCGACGAGGTTCTTGGTGTCGATCCCGGCCTTGTTCATCGCCGGGATGCGCGTGGCGTACATCCACACCCACATCACCATTGTCCACGCCAGCAGCGCGACGACCGGCTGCAATATGTCCATTCCGATCATCCTGTCGCCCTCAAGCCGGTAATGCAGACGGATCGGCCAGCAGCGTCGCCATCACCGCGCGCACTGCCAGCACGATCAGTGCGATGGTGCTCGCCAGGAACAGCGCGAACCGCACCGGCACGGTGTTGACGAGGTTCTGCCACAGCGAATGCACGATCCGCAGGCCCACATAGGCCCACGCGAGCATCACATCGAGTGCGCCCGGCCCGATCATCGCAAGGATCAGCACCGTGGCATAGAACAGCGTCGGCTGTTCGTGCAGGTGGGTGTGGTTGTGCGCAGGCCAGTTGGCAGAATCGGGGATCACTCCCTCCAGGTCGCTGCCGCGCGCGCCGGGCTTGTTGGGCAGCACCGACTTGTCGGCGACCTTGGCGATGGCCCCGAACCGCGCCGGAATGATCCAGAACATCACGATCAGCGTCCACACCACCAGCACGGCGGCGGGCGCGAGTATTTGGGCTTGCACCGAATGACCCCCCTCTCGATTGCCTTGTCGGTACCGTCCTGCGCAAGCTGCGAAGGATTGTCAAATGCAACCGATCTTTGCGCAGACCCGCACCGGGAAAGCGTGTATCCTGTGTCAACTCGGTATCCGGATCGGGAACACCATGATGATTCGCAGTCCCTTCTACGCCCTGCTTGCCGCGCTCGCCGTCGCGGGGCCGGTTCATTCGGCCGAGCCGGAGCAGACGGCCATCGCGCCGCCCCAGTCCCCCCACGCAACCCGCACAGTCACCCCGCCTTCGCCGGATCAGGCGCAACATGATCGCTACCAGCGCGCGCGCCGCAACCTCGAAGCGCTCGGACGCGGGGCGATCATGATCCGCGATCTTGGCGCGCAGGACTTGCAGGACGTGCTCGACTTCGATCGCATGGTGCGCGGCGGCGCGCTCGACAACCGCTCCTTCGCCCAGCGCTGCGTCGATAGCGAAGTGCAGCGGTTGAACGGGCGACCGACCGAACTCGCTTGGCGGGTGATTGAACTCAAGTGCCGCGAGATCGGCAACTGAGGCCTGCGTCTTTCCGGGCCAGCCCAGCGTCACACTGCGGGGGCCGCCGCCCGCAGCACCAGCAGCTGGAAATAGC
>DAIQNP010000006.1:0-24251 GCA_036788335.1 Erythrobacter sp. | reverse complement strand
CGCGGTAATGCAACCAGTACTGGTTGATCGCGGTCAGCTCGTTGGTGAGCGCCTGATTGAGATATTCGATGACTTTGGCGTCGCCCTTCATGGCGTGCACTCCTTGCGATAGATCAATGCGCCTTGCGCGCTGTGCCTGTCAGATAGGCGCTGCAAGGGTATCTCCGCAAGGGGGTCCGCAAAATTTTTCGTTATGAATCAGCGCGTTGCGATCCGTTCGCAATCGCGCAAGGCCTGTATTATACTGCGAGTGCGTCGCAGCTTGCCGCCGCGCGTTCCTCTTCGATCATTTCCTGCGCTTCTTCAAGGCACTGGCCGCAATTGGGGCGCTTGCCGAGCGTGGCATAGGCTGCTTCGGCGTCGCCCTTGCAGGTCAGCGCAGCGTGCCGCAGGTCGGTTTCGCGAATTGCATTGCAGATGCAGATGTACATAGCCGACGAATCACTCCTGCGAGGCGTTTGCAGAAGTCACATTATGCGAACCACTCTTAATAACAAGAGGAGATTGCGGCAGAGGCGCCCCGGACCGGCAATAATCCTCGCGCCAGCGGGTATCGCAGGGACAGGCTCGCTCACTTCCGCAGCGCAAACACCCGGCCATAGGTCATGCTGCGCCACAACCATTCAAGCGGGCCGTAGCGATAGCGGTCGAGCCACGGCTTGGACCACGCCAGCATCAGGGTGCAGGCGGCCACCACCACCAGATAGAGCATCGGCCTGTTCAACTGCCCGAACAACCCCAGCCCCCAGCCGTGAAACACGAACATCATCACCACCGAGGTGCCGAGATAATTGGTGAAGGCCGCCCTCCCCGCTGCGCGCACCCGCTCGCCGAGCCAGCCGGTCGCCGACGGCGCCCACGCCACCAGCAGCGCTGCCAGCCCCAGCACCATCCACAATCGCGGCAAGGGGCTCCAGGCGACCATGCCGGCCATCGTGCCGTAGAAGGTAAAGCCGCCGGCCTGCACCACCAGCCCGATCGCCAGATGCACCAGCCCGCCCGCAATCACCCCGATCCAGCCCCACAGCTTCAACTTGGCAGGATCGTAGGCCCCGCTGAAAAAGCCCATCCGGTACATGGCCATCCCGATCAGCATCAGGGGAAGGGTCTCGAAGCCGAACAAGAGCGCATTGAGCAGCGGCTCGTTCCATTGTTCGGTGATGCGGTGGGTCACCAGCCGGGCATAATCGCCCGAGGCAATCGCCGTATTGGGCACATCGCCGCGCGCCAGCGTGGTCTCGATCTCGGCGATCATCCCGGCGCGCTGTTCGCTCAGCTCGGGTGTGCTTTTGCCCATCGGGGTGTCGACGATCAGCCACGGTCCGGTCAGCCCGGCATAGAACAGCACACCCAGCATGTATCCGGCCAGCCCGACCCACAGCTGCGCCTTGATGCTCCACCGGAGGCAGGCGACCGCGACGAAGCCGAACAGCGCGTAATAGAACAGGATATCGCCCGCCCAGATGAAGAAGAAGTGCGCCAGGCCGAACAGCATCAGGATGGCCAGCCGCCAAACCTGCCGCCAGCGCGTGCCGCCGCGCGCCCAAGCGCGTTCCATGAACAGGTACAGCCCCGCGCCAAACAGCAGCGTGAACAGCCCGCGCATCTTGCCGTCGATCAGCACCAGTTGCGCGATCCACAGCCAACCATCCGGATCGCCGGTTTCGGTCAGGAAGGCGGAAGGGTACATATAGGCATCGAACGGTTGGCCGAAGGCGACGATGTTGGCGGCCAGGATGCCCATCACCGCCAGCCCGCGGATGAAGTCGAGCGATTCGATCCGGTCGCCCGCAGCAACCGGCGCCATGTCGGGCGCGGCGCCCTCGCCCGCCGGGTGCTCCAATGCTTGTACGCTGATGGCCCCGTTCATGACCGATCCCCCGTCTGATGACGCGGGCAGTCTATCACACCGTCAAGCAATGAAAACCCGCGCGCCTTCGGTTCGTCGAGCGCGAGCAGTCGCTGGTGGAAGGCTGCGGGCTGGAGCGCTCAGCCCTGACCGGCGACGAGGCAGGCCTGACCCTGCTGCTTGAGCCGCGCGCAGGCCGACGCCGCTTCGCCCTGACTGGCAAAGCCGGTAGCGAGCAGGCGGGTCAGCTTGCCGCTCGGCACCAGCGCCTTGCGCGTGCCGGACAGTGCGGGATTGCCGGACAGCTGGTTCCACAGCCGCTCGGCATTGGCCGGAACCCCGAACGCGCCGAGCTGGATTCGCCAGTTTCCGCCGCGTGCGGCAGCGGGCAGCGGCGCGGTCTGGGCCGGTGCAGGGGCACGGGTCAGCTGGAACGCCGGAGCGGTGGCGGCAGCAGGGGCCGGGGCCGGCACGGAGACAGGGGCAGGCGCAGCGGCCACTTGCGTCATGGCCGCCGGGGCCTTGCCAGGCGCTGCGGCGAAGGCGGCGGGCGGCGCAGCGGGCGTGCTGGCCAGCTCGGCAGCGGCCAGATCGGACGCACGCTGGCGCTGGGCCGCCGTGTCGATTTCGCGTGCCAGCGACTGCGCCTGGCTGCGCTGAGCCTGCGGCACGAACTTGTCCATCTGCGCCAGCGCCTCGGCCGCCTGCGGCAGGCCCGAGGAATTGGACAGCGTCATCAGCGCATAGGCGCGCACCCAGTCGCGCGGCGCAAAGTCGGCGTTGAAGTGCGACAGGCCCAGCACGTATTGCGCACGCGGATCACCGCGTTCGGCAGCGGCGCGGATCAGCGGCATGGCCTTTTGCTGTTCGCCTTCCTGGAACAACAGCAGTCCGTAATTGTCGGCCGCCTTGATGTGGCCCTTGTCGGCCGCCTGTTCATAGAAGCGGCGGGCGCGAGAACTGTCGGCCTCGACCCCGCGGCCGAGGCGATAGGCCTGCGCAAGGTTGAACAGCGCGTCGGGATCGCCTTGGGCGGCCGGCCCCTGCCATTCGACCACCGCCTGCGCGTAATCGCCATTGCTCCAGGCGTCGACCCCGGCCTTGACATCGGCAAGCGCCGGTCCGGCGCTGAAGGTAGCAAGTCCGGCCAGCAGCAGCGCGGCCCGAGCCTGGTTCGTGAAGTTGCGAGCCATGTCGAAAGTCCCCTTTGGCGTGCAGATCATGCCCGATGATATAGCCGCAACACGGTTAGCAAAAGGTTTCAGCGCTTACCGCAGCACTGCGGTCCGCAGCCGATCCGTCCGGCCGGTCGACCCGGCGTTTCCAGAGAAGTTCGCCAGGCCTGCGATGTTAACCGTAAATTAGGGGTATCCTGCGATCCCACTGTCATCCAGCCGCATGTCGACCCCGCAATCGGGCGGTGCGACACTGACCTATTTCAGGGGGACCCAGGCGTTGCGTGTACTCGCTTTGGCATCGCAGAAAGGCGGATCGGGGAAGACCACCCTGTCCGGACATCTGGCCGTCCAGGCCCAGCGCGCAGGCGCTGGCCCGGTCGTGCTGATAGACATCGACCCGCAGGGCTCGCTCGCCGATTGGTGGAACGAGCGTGAGGCGGAATATCCCGCATTTGCGCAGACCACCGTGTCGCGCCTTGCCAATGACCTTCAGGTGCTGCGCCAGCAGGGCTTCAAGCTGGCCGTGATCGACACTCCGCCCGCGATCACAATGGCGATCCAGTCGGTGATCTCGGTAGCGGAACTGATCGTGGTGCCGACTCGGCCCAGTCCGCACGATTTGCGCGCCGTGGGGGCCACGGTCGACCTGTGCGAACGCGCCGGCAAGCCGCTGGTGTTTGTCGTCAACGGCGCCACGCCCAAGGCCAAGATCACCTCGGAAGCCGCAGTCGCGCTGTCGCAGCACGGTACTGTCGCGCCGATCACGCTGCACCACCGCACCGATTTCGCCGCCTCGATGATCGACGGGCGCACGGTGATGGAGGTCGACCCCGAAAGCCGCAGCGCGGCCGAGATCGCTGCCCTGTGGCGGTATATCTCCGACCGGCTCGAAAAGAATTTCCGCCGCACGGTGTTCGCCCCGGCCCCCAATGGGCAGGCGCAGCAATTGGGCGGCGTGCCGCGCCCGGCCGGAGGCTTCGGTCGCCGGGTGGCGCAGTAAGCGCGAGGCGGCACGGCGATGTCCGAACCCGGATTTGCCTCGCTCGGCCCCACGCTCCTGGCCCGCAAGGGCGGAGCCAAGCCGGCCATGCGCCCGCAACTGCCCCCGATGGTGCAGGACGAAGCGGAGCTGGCAGCGCTGGCCGACGAACAGCTCGAGGATCTCGGCTGGAACGACATGGGCGACGGCGAATCGGACGACGCCGCCCCATTCGATCAGGTATTTGATCCTGGCGATCATCCGGGCGCCGACGTGGTGCCAATCAATGCGGCGATGGCAGGCGAGGGTTTTGCCGCCGCCAGCACCGCCAGCCCGATCGTGCGCCGCCAGCAGCGCCGCCTCGAAGAGCGTGTGCTCGCCGATGCGGTGATGACCGGCACGGATGACGAAGATTTCGAAGACGACAGTGAATTCGGCGAAGGTGACGATCCGTCCGAATGCGAAGTTGATCACGATCGGGACGAAAACGAGGCTGAATCGGCCGCGCCTGCCTACCACGATGCGCCATTGCCGGTCGCCGCCCTGCAGGCGGTACCTGCGCGCACCTCCGCTGGCCCGGCCCGCCGCCCGGCAGTGACCAGCGGCCGCCGTGCCGCCTTCACTTTGCGGCTCGACGCCGATCGCCACCTCAAGCTGCGGCTCGTTGCGACCATGCAGGGTATCAGCGCCCAGGCGCTGCTGACCGAGGCATTGGACGCGATGCTGGCCGAATTCGACGATCTCGATTCCATTGCCGCGCGGCTCAAGCGGCACTGACACCAACCGATACCTATCAACGCAAGCCACAGGGGACGACGTAACATGGATCGCACGCTCAAGACCGGCATGACCGCTCCGCGCATCGCGCTGGCTGTCTCGACCGCGCTCGCCGGGCTCGCGCTGGCAGGCTGCGCCACTTCGGCTGCACCGCGCGCCGATGTCTCGTTCGCCAGCGCACAGGCCGCCTTGCAGAAGGGCGACATCAGGCAGGCCGTGACCCATGCCGAAGCGGCGGTGCTGGCCGATCCGCGCAACGCCAATTCCCGCGCATTGCTGGGGGCGAGCTATCTCGAATCCGGGCGCTTCCAGTCGGCCGCGACCAGCTTTGCCGATGCGCTCGAGTTGGGCAACACCGATCCGCGTACCGTGCTGAGCCTTGCGCTCGCCAAGACTGCGCTGGGCGAAGGCACGGCAGCGGCGATGATGCTGTCCGATTACGAAACGATGCTCGACCCGGCCGATTACGGCTTGGCGCTGGCGCTTGCCGGGAAGGCGGAACGCGGCGTGCATGTGCTGATCAACGCGGTCCGCAACAGCGAGCCGACCCCCAAGCTGCGCCAGAACCTTGCCTATGCCTATGCGCTGTCGGGCAATTGGCGCGCGGCGCGGGTGATGGCTTCGGAAGACGTGCCGGCCGATGAACTGGATACACGGCTGACCGAGTGGGCCGCCAATGCCGCGCCCGAGAATGTGACCCAGCGCGTCGCGATGCTGCTGGGGGTGAACCCGGTCGCCGATGGTGGCCAGCCAGCCCACCTTGCGCTCGCCAATTTCCCGAGCCAGGAGACGATGTTCGCCGAGGCGGCAGAACAGGCACCTGCGGATTTGATGGCCGAAGCGCCGGTCGCCGTACCCGCACCCGCTCTCGCTCCGGTCGCCAGTTTCGCACAGGCTTTCGATGCGCCAAGCGCGGTGGAAGCGGTCGATCCGTCGATCGCGACGCTTGCGTCGGGCAGCGACCAGCGGGCCGGCCCGCGCTATGTTTCGAACCCGGTGGTGCAGGTCCTGCCCGGTACGGCTGCGCGCCGCGCTCCGGCGGCTGCGGCGCCCGCAAGCGTCGCCGCAAACGCGACCCAGCGCCGGATGGCCGCCACCGCGGCTCCCGTCGCGGATTCGGGCGCCAAGGCCGATGGCACGCACCTGATCCAGCTCGGCGCCTATAGCAGCAAGGCCGAGGCCGAACGCGGCTGGACCCTTCTCAAGGGCAAGTTCCCGCAGCTCGCCGACCGCGATCTCGTCATCACCGAAGCGGTGGTGGGCGGGCGCACCTTCTGGCGCGTGGCGGCGGCGGGCTTCGGTCAGTCGGACGCACGCAGCATGTGTTCCACGGTCAAGTCGGCCGGGCGCGGCTGCTTTGCCTATGCCGCCTCCAGCCCGCCCAAGGGCGCGGTCGATCGCGGCGTGCGGGTGGCAGCGCGCAGCCGCTGATTTCGCTTATACTTCGGGACCCTCAAGCCTGATGACCCCCGGGGCAATGCTCCGGGGGTTTTCTTTTGCTTGCGGTCAGGGCCGCAGCCGTACCCCGCCCTTCCACAAGCCGGTGACGCGCCCTTGCGTGCCCTGCCGGTCGAACGGGGTATTGCCTGCGGTCGCCTCCATCTTGCGGCGGTCGACGATCCACGGCGCATCGGCGTCGATCAGTGCAAGGTCGGCTTCCAGCCCCGGCGCAAGCTCGCCGGCGGGCACCCCCAGCAGGCGGGCGGGATTGCGGGCGAGGCAATCGAAGGCGCGCTCCAGCCCGATCACCCCGTCGCGCACCAGCGTCAGTGTCATCGCCAACAGGGTCTCGGCTCCCGCCATTCCCGGCGCGGCATCGGCAAAGGGCAGGCGCTTGTCCTCGGCCCCGCGCGGATCGTGGCCGCTGGCGATCACGTCGACCGTACCGTCGCGAATCGCGCCAATCGCCGCCTGCCGGTCCGCTTCCGAACGCAGCGGGGGGGACAGGCGGTTGAAGGTGCGGAAATCGGCGGTGGCGAGGTCCGACAGCATGAAATGCGCCGGCGTGATCCCGCAGGTCACCGGCAACCCCCGGTCCTTGGCGGCGCGCACCAGCGCAAACCCCCGCGCAGTGGTCACCTGCCGGAAATGCAGCCGCGCGCCGGCCAGTTCGGCGAGCCCAATGTCGCGCGCGATCGCCAGTGCCTCGGCCTCGGCCGGCGCGGCGGGCAGGCCCAGCCGGGTCGCGATCTCGCCCGCAGTCGCGACCGCTTCCCCGGTCAGCCCGCCATCCTCGGCATGGGCGACCACGACAAGGTCGAGCATCGCGGCATATTGCAGCAGCCGCAGCATCACGCCCGTATCCGCGATCCAGCGCCGCCCGGTGGCGATCCCGCGCGCGCCCGCTTCCTTCATCAGCGCGGCCTCTGCCAGCTCGCGCCCTTCGAGCGCGCGGGTGGCGGCGGCAAGCGGGTGGACCCACAGATCGGGCTTGCCGCTCTTGGCGATGAAATTGACCCGGCTCGGCAGGTCGAGCGGCGGGGACTGGTCGGGCATCAGCGCCGCGCGGGTGATGCCGCCGAAATGAAACGCAGGCTTGTCGACCGCGAACACGCCCAGATCGACAAGGCCGGGGGCAAGCAGCTTGCCGCGTGCGCTGACGACCTCGTCGCCATCTTCCGGTGCCACGTCCGCGCCCAGCGCCGTTATCACGCCATCGGCGCAGCGCAGCGCGCCCTCGATAATCCCGCCCGGCGTGACGATCCGCGCGCCGGTGATGGTGAGGGGCCCCGCCTGCTTCATGGCACCCAGCCTCCCACGCCCCGCGCCCCGCGCGTCAGAATGTCGAGGCAGGCCATGCGGATCGCCACGCCCATCTCGACCTGCCAGGTTATCAGAGAGCGGCCTTCAAGATCGGCAACTTCACTATCGATCTCGACCCCGCGGTTCATCGGCCCGGGATGCATCACGAGCGCATCCGGCGCAGCGCGGGCGAGGCGTGCAGCCGTCAGCCCGTAGAGATGGCGGTATTCGCGCGCCGAAGGGATGAACTGGCCCGACATGCGCTCGGACTGGAGCCGCAGCATCATCACCACGTCCGCACCGTCCAGCGCTGCATCGAAATCGTGGAACGGCGTCACCCCCATCGCCTCCACCCCGGCAGGCATCAGCGCAGGCGGCGCGCAGACCCGCACATCGGCGCCCATCGCGGTCAGGCACAGGATGTTCGAACGCGCCACCCGGCTGTGCAGGATGTCGCCGCAGATCACCACCCGCAGCCCGGTGAAGTCCTCGGCCCCCTCGCCCCTCTCGTCGAGCGCCTGGCGTAAGGTCAGCGCATCCAGCAGCGCCTGCGTCGGGTGTTCGTGGCTGCCGTCGCCCGCGTTCAGGACCGGGCAATCGACCTTGTCCGCGATCAGCCCGGTCGCACCCGACGAGGCATGACGGATCACGATGGCATCGGCGCGCATCGCGTTCAGCGTGATGGCGGTGTCGATCAGCGTCTCGCCCTTCTTCACGCTCGATGTCGCGGCGTGCATGTTGACCACGTCCGCCCCCAGCCGCTTGCCCGCGATCTCGAAGCTCAGCAGCGTGCGCGTGGAATTTTCGAAGAAGGCATTGATGATCGTGAGGCCCGCCAGAAGATCGGTGTGCTTGGTGCGCTGGCGGTTCAGCTCGACCCACTGCTCGGCCTCGGCCAGCAAGTAGAGAATTTCGTGCCGTTCCAGCTGCCCGATGCCGTTGAGGTCGCGATGCGGGAACGCCAACCGCCCCGCCGGAAAGCGGCCCGAGGCGGAAAAGGGTTCGCGAGCGGTCATCAGAACAACGCCCCTAGTCGAGCGCCATGCCACGCTCAACCCATTGCCGCAGTGCTATCCCGGGGAAGATGCCCATAGGAATTCCGGGGCAGAGCACCTAGATCAGCCCCAGCGAGCCAAAAGGGACGAGTGGATGAGTTTTGTCGGCAAGGTTTGGAAAGTTCTGGTGGGGATCAAGGACGGGCTCGTCCTGCTGCTCATGCTGCTGTTCTTCGTTGCCCTGTTCGGCATCCTGTCCGCCCGCCCCAGCCCCGGCCAAGTGCGCGAAGGCGCGCTGCTGATCGACCTTGCAGGCTATGTGGTCGAGGAACGCTCGGCCATTGACCCCATCGCCGCGCTGATCAGCCGCGAAGCGCCGATCGAGGAGCATCAGGCGCGTGACATTGTGCGCGCGCTCGACAGTGCGGCCACGGACGACCGGATCAAGGCGGTGGTGCTGGACCTCGGCAGCTTCATGGGCGGCGGGCAGGTTCACCTGCGCGCCATCGGCGAGGCGATGGACCGCGTCCGCGCCGCCAAGAAGCCGGTGCTGACTTATGCGCTGGGCTATGCCGACGATCACATGCAACTGGCCGCCCACGCCAGCGAAGTGTGGCTCGATCCGCTGGGCGGCGCGATTATCGCCGGACCGGGTGGCAGCAGGCTGTACTACGCAGGGCTGCTCGAAAAGCTCAGCGTTACGGCCAAGATCTACCGCGTTGGCGAGTTCAAGTCGGCGGTCGAACCCTTCTTCCTGACCGAGATGTCGGACGAGGCACGCGAGAACGCTTCTGCGCTCTACGGCGCGCTGTGGAGCGAATGGCAGGCCAATGTGACCAAGGCCCGCCCCAAGCTGAAACTGGTACAGGTGACGGGCGATCCGGTCGGCTGGATCGAAGCATCGGGCGGCAATCTGGCCCGTGCCAGCCTTGCCGCCGGACTGGTCGACAAGCTGGGCGACCGCGCCGCGTTCGGCGAGCGTGTGGCCGCGATTGCCGGCAAGGATCCGTGGGACAAAAAGCCCGGCGCCTTCGCCCATAGCGAACTTGCGCCCTTCCTTGCCGATACGGCCCCCGCGCGGGCCGGCAAGGCGATCGGTGTCGTCACCATCGCAGGCGAGATCGTCGATGGCGATGCAGGCCCCGGCACCGCCGGCGGCACACGCATCGCCGATCTGCTCGACGAAGCGCTCGACGATGATCTGGCGGCGCTTGTGGTGCGGGTCGATTCGCCCGGTGGTTCGGTGCTTGCCTCGGAGGAAATCCGCCGTGCGATCCTGCGTCACCGCGACAAGGGCCTGCCGGTCGTGGTGTCCTTCGCCAACGTCGCCGCCAGCGGCGGGTATTTCGTCGCGACCGCAGGCGAGCGGATCTTTGCCGAGCCCGACACGATCACCGGGTCGATCGGCGTCTTCGCCGTGCTGCCGACCTTCGATCAGGCCGCCGCCCGGATCGGCGTGACCACCGACGGCTATCGCACCACCCCGCTGTCGGGACAGCCGGATCTTGTCGCCGGCTTTACGCCCGAAGTTGACGCGATCCTGCAAGCCTCGGTCGGGGCGACCTATCAGGACTTTCTCGAGCGCGTTTCCAAGGCGCGCAAGCTGCCGGTCGCGCAGGTCAACACCATCGGTCAGGGCCGGGTGTGGGACGGCGGCACCGCACGCCAGATCGGGTTGGTCGACCAGTTCGGCGGAATCGAGGACGCACTCGCCTGGGCCGCGGCCAAGGCCAAGCTTGCGGACGGCGACTGGCACGCGCTCTATCTGGGCGAGCAGGCGGACAATTACGATTCGCTGATTCGCCGTCTGGTCACCGCCGGGTCGCCGGCGAATGCGCAGGGCGGCGGTGACCTGTTCGCGATGATTGCGCGTCAGCAGGGTGAACTCGCCGGGCGCGTGAACCGCGATGCCGGGCGGCTGCTGGGGAACAAGGGTGTGCAAGCCTATTGCCTCGAATGTCCCTCGAGCGCGCAGGTCAGCGCAGCCTCGCCTGCAAGCACCAAAGGACTGATCGATGTGCTGGCACTGATCGCCGGTCGCTAGGCAGTCCCGAAGCTTTGGCGGTGCGGAATTCGCGGGAGGCTTGCGCGGCAGTGCTTGCCAAGCACCAAGGCGCACAGTAAAGGCGCCCCCCTGTCCGGGCCACACGGCCCTCGCGGACGGGCGCGTAGCTCAGCGGTAGAGCACACCCTTCACACGGGTGGGGTCGCAGGTTCAATCCCTGCCGCGCCCACCATCCTTCCCTTGCTTTCAGAGGCTAATAGCTCTGGCAGGAAAGATGGTCTTTTCATTCGGTCAGCCTTTCGCGTTCTGCTTCGCGGCTCGGATCAGGGGTTTTCTCCCACTTCCAGCCACTATTGCCTGCCGGTGCGTGGTTCGACCGGGCGGGCAAGGCCCTCGCTTCAGCGCACCGGGCGGCGTTTCCTTACATTACGCCTTGCACGGTTTTCGGCAGACGCCATGCGCTCGGCATGATCCTTGCCCGCCACTGGCTCGCCCTCGCCCCCTTTTGTCTTGTTCTCGCCGGCTGCGGTGAGGCGCAGGATGACGATGCCGCGCCTGACGCGGCTGCCACTGCGCCTGCCCCCGATCCGGACGGGGCCGACAGCATGGCGTCATCCGACGCTGCGCCGGGGGAGCGGCGCGCTCCGGGGGAGGCCGGCTTGCAGGACCTGCCCATCATGCAGGCGCAGGTCGTGCTCGAGCGGCTCGGCTTCGGGCCGGGGGTGATCGACGGGCGCGAAGGGCTGTCCTTCGCCAATGCGCTCAAGGGCTTTCAGGAAGCCCGCGGACTGTCCGTAACCGGCACGATGGATGACGACACCCGCGCAGCGCTCAAACAGTGGGACGCAATCCCGGCAACGCGCACCGTCACCATTCCCGAGGACTGGGGCCGGATCGCTTTCACCCCTGTCCCTGACAGCGCCGCAGCGCAGGCCGAGATGAAGCATCTGGGCTATGCCGACATGGCGGAAAAGCTGGCCGAACGGTTCCACACCACGCCCGAGGTTCTAGCGATGCTCAATCGGTCTGGCGAAACGCAAGCGTCCGGCGAAGATGCCTCATCGATCGCCGCGCCGCGCTTTGCCGCAGGGCAGCGCATCCGCGTACCCAATGTAGGCGCGGACCGGATCGACCCGGCGACGGTCGACAACAAGGAATGGCTCGCCACGCTGCGTTCGCTCGGCGTGGGGACCGATCAGCCCGAAGTCGCTCGCATCGTGGTCGACGAAAGCGAAGGCTGGCTGAAGGGCTATGATGCGGCGGACAAGCTGGTGGCGATGTTCACCGTTACCACCGGGTCGCGCAACGATCCGCTGCCGATCGGCGATTGGGAAGTGCTGGGCGTCGCCTACAACCCGCCCTTCTCCTTTGATCCAGACCTGTTCTGGGACGTGCCCGACAGCGAGCCCGACCAGGAACTGCCCCCCGGCCCCAACGGCCCGGTCGGCGTCGTATGGATCGACCTCGACAAGGAGCACTACGGGATCCACGGCACCCCTGCGCCCGAAACCATCGGGCGGGCCGAAAGCCACGGCTGCGTGCGGCTGACCAACTGGGATGCGGCGCGGCTGGCGCAGATGGTCGGCCCCGGCACCAAGGTGGTGTTCCAGAGATAACCGGGCCACGCGCCGGAGCAAGGCAAAAGACCGGAACCTGCCGCTGGCTGCTTGACCGCAGGTGCGACTTGGCGGCAAGTCCTGTCTCTCGGGGTCTGGCACCAGCATCAAAGGGGCGTTAATGGAGAAACATTCGTGGGGTCAGCGCCTGAGGACGCTGGCACTGGCCGGCACGCTGGCACTGGGAGCATGGGGCCTCGTGGTGCAGCCAGCCCAGGCGCAATCGTTCCTCAAAGGCAGCTTCGATCCGGCTGTCCCGACGCTGACCGAAACGATCGGCCATAAACCCGCCACCCGCATCACCTCGCCCGACGAGGCCTATGCCTATCTGAAGGCATTGGTCGCCGCCGCGCCGGACCGGACGCGCATGGTGCAATACGCCACCAGCTGGGAAGGCCGCCCGCTGTTCTACGTGGTGCTGTCCGCGCCCGAGAACATCGGGCGCCTCGATGCGATCCAGTCCGACCTTGCGAGCATCGCCGCCGGGCGCGCATCGAACGGCGCGGCGCTGCCGGTGACCTGGCTCACCTACGGCGTCCACGGCAACGAGGTCTCCTCGACCGACGCCGCCTTGATGACCGCCTACCACCTGCTCGCCGCGCAGGATGACGAGCGCGCGGCTCGGATCATGCGCGAGACTATCGTGGTGATCGACCCGATGCAGAACCCCGACGGGCGCGCACGCTTCATCCAGAACTTCCGTGCCGCCACCGGTATCGTCCCCGCCGCTGACCGGCAGGCCGCCGAGCATGACGAGCCGTGGCCGAGCGGGCGGGTGAACCACTACCTGTTCGACCTCAACCGGGACTGGTTCACCCTCAGCCAGTCCGAAACCCGCGGCAAGGTCGCCGCGATCCGTGCCTGGAACCCGGTGGTGGTGGTGGACCTGCACGAAATGGGCGGGGACGAGAGTTACTTCTTCTCGCCGGCCGCCCAGCCCTTCAACCCCAATCTCACCCCGGCGCAGATCCGCGCCTATGAACTGATCGGCCGCGCCAACGCCGCCGCTTTCGACGCGATGGGCGAGCCGTACTTCACGCGCGAGGTCTACGACCTGTTCTACCCCGGTTACGGCGACACCTGGAACGCGCATCAGGGGGCGATCGGCAGCACGTATGAACAGGCATCGGCGCGCGGGATGGTGTTTGCCCGGCGCGACGGGACCGAGCTGACCTATGCCGACGGGGTGCGCAATCACTTCATTGCGAGCCTTTCGACCGCAGGTGCAGTGGCCGATCAGCCCGCCCGCTTCCTGTCCGACTTCGCGCAATATCGCGCCGCCAATGCGGGCGGAGCGGCCGGGCGCGGGGCCTATGTCATCGACCTTGGCGAACGGCGCTGGAATGCCGAGAGCCTCGGGCGGCGGCTGGCGGCGCAAGGCATCACCGTGCTGCGCCGCGACGGCGCGGCAAGCGTCTGCGGGCGAAGCTATCCGCAAGGCTACCTCGCCGTGCCGCAGGCCCAGCCCGCCGCGCGGCTGGTGCGCAGCCTGCTGGACCGCGACACCCCCCTGCCGCCCGATTTCCTCGCCGAACAGGAACGCCGCCGCTCGGTCGACCTGGCGCATGAACTTTATGATGTGACCGCGTGGTCGGTAGGGCTGATGTCGGGAGTGGAGGTTGCGCTGTGCAGCGCCGCCGCCGGGGGCGATCCGATCAGCCCCGACGCGCCGATTGCGCCGGTTCAGGAGGGCGAAGGTGCCTTTGCCATCGCCGTGCCGTGGACCGACAGCGGGCAGGCGCGGCTGGTAACGCTGGCGCTGCGAGAAGGGATCGAGGCGCGGGTGACCGACAAGGCCTTCGTGACCGGCGGCCGCGAATTTCGGCGCGGGACGGTGGTGTTTCCGGCCGGAGCCAACACGCCCGAACAGATGGCGCGGGTGACGGCGATTGCCCGCGAAGTCGGCGCGCAGACAGTCGCGCTCGAATCGGGCTGGGTCGACAGCGGGCCGAACCTCGGCAGCGATAGCTTTGCGCGGCTGACCCTGCCCAAGGTCGCGATCGCGTGGGACAGTGGTGTATCGCAACTGAGCGCGGGGTCGATGCGCTTCGTTCTGGAACAGCGACTTGGCCTCCCGGTGGTGCCAATCCGCACCGCGCGGCTCGGCCGGGCGGACCTGTCGGATTACGATGTACTGCTGGTGCCCGAAGGCAATCCCGCCTCGGCGCTGGGCGAGAGCGGGCAGCGCACGATCCGCGAATTCGTGCGGCGCGGCGGCGTGCTGGTGGCGGTGGGCAGCAGTCTTGAAGCCTTCAGCGAAGGCGACAATGCCCTGCTGACGGTGCAGCGCGAAGCCGCATTGGGCCGCGAACCGGGCGCGGACGGCGGCGACACCGAAGGCCTTGCCGAAGCGATCGAACTCGGCAGCGACGAGGAATACCGCGCCGCGATCCGCGATCCGCAGGCGCTGCCCGACGAACTGCCCGGTGCGCTGCTCAATGTGGTGGCAGACACCAATCACTTCCTGTCGGCCGGCTATGACGAGGGCGCGGTGGTGCTCGCCACCGGCACGCGGATCTTCACGCCGCTGGCCCGCGACAAAGGCACCAATGTGCTGCACTTCGCTGCCGCGCCGTCGCTGATCGCCAGCGGCTATGTGTGGGAGGAGAACCGGCGGCAACTGGCGTTCAAACCCTATCTGATGGCGCAGCGGCAGGGCCAGGGTCTGGTGGTCGGGTTCGCCCATGATCCCTCGACCCGCGCGTTCCTCGACGGGCTCGACCTGCTGATCGCCAACGCCGTGCTGATTGCGCCGTCGCGGGTGCGCTGACGAGGGTTATCCGAGATTTCCATCCTAGGATGGCGATCGGATTTGTGCCATGCTCGGCTGCATGGCGCTGTTCGAGGCCCTTGTCGTCGCCCATGTCATCACCGGACTGGTGGGGCTGACGGCGTTCTGGGGACCGATCCTTACCCGCAAGGGCGCGGCCAATCATCGCAAGTGGGGCAAGACGGCGTGCTACGGCTTTCTGGGCGCCGGAGCGCTTGCCATCGCGATGGCCTTGTTGTCGTTCTACGGAACGGAGCAGCGCCATCCCGAAGTCACCGACCGCGCGCTGTTCGAAGGGCTGTTCGTGTGGATGATGCTCTATCTCGGCGCGCTGACCATCGGCTTTGTCGATTACGGCCTCGCGGTGGTCCGCCATGCGCGTGATCGCACCGCATTGCGCGCTGCACGCTATCAGGCGGTAATGGCTGCGGTGGCAGTGTCGGGCGCGTGGTGCGGGTGGTTCGGGCTGCAAGTCGGGCATCCGCTGATGGTGCTGGTCGCGGTGGTCGGACTGGCAGCGATCATCCTGCAACAGCTATTCGTCTGGCGCAGCGCGACGCCGCCAAAAGCCTATGTCGGCGAACATTTCCGCGCGCTGATCGGCATGGGCATCTGCGCCTACACCGCCTTCATGTCGGTCGGGCTGATCCGTATGGTGCCCGAACACGTCTTCAACCCGCTGATCTGGGCCGGGCCGAGCGTGATCGGGGTCGGCCTCATCATCGGCTTTACCCTGAAAGCCAAACGGCCTGCCCGCGCCGCCACCTCAACCGCGCGCCCACATCCGCAATAGGTTGGCGATGGTCTTGTCGAGCGTCAGCAGCTCGGCCGATTGCGCGGGCAGCTGCCGCCGCAGCGCGGTGCGCAGGTTTTCGAGGTCGAACAGCATCTCGCGCTGCGCCCCGTCGGCAATCAGGCACTCGATCCAGCCGACGCACACGATCCGCTCCCCGCGGGTGACCGGCTTGACCTCGTGAATGCTGGAGGACGGGTAGAGCACCAGATAGCCCGCTTCGCCCTTCAGTTCCTGCGTCATCCCGGCGGCGTGGATCACCAGCTCGCCGCCATCGTACTCGCCCGGTGGGGTGAGGAACAGCGTGAACGACAGGTCGGTCCGCAGCCGCGCGCCGCCCTTGCCCATCAGCGCATTGTCGACATGCGCGCCGTAATGCCCGCCCGGCGCGTTCTTGCTGACCAGCAGCGGCTAAAAACGGCGCGGCTGCGCGGCGGCCTTGACCACAGAATGGCCCGACACGATCCGAGTCAGCTCGTCATGCAGCAGCCGCCCGGCGGGCGTGTCCAGCGCCGCCTGCTGGTTGCGCTTGACCTCGCGCGCCACTGGCCCCGCCGTCTCGCGCCCGTCGCGCCAGTCGAGCATGACGATCCGTTCGCGCAAGGCGGCAAGGTGTTCGGCATCGTCGAGCGCGTTGATGACAAGGATCATGGGCGCAGGTCTATCGCGCTGCGCGGGCCAAGGGAAGCGGCTCGCCAGCAGCAACGGACCGGAACAGTGCCGGCAGGAGTGAGAGGACGCCCACCCCTGCCGGAGCCCGGTGCGGGGGCCGGGAGGAGAGCGTCAGCCCCCGTTCCGGGCCGTCCCTTCGGCGATCAGCGCAACCGCCTTGGCACTGGCTTCGTCGGCGGTGGTGGTGCCGTCCTTGATCGCGTCGGCCAGCATCAGCAATTCTCCGGCAATGGTGGTGCCGGCTTCGGCTTCCAGCTCGATCCGCACCCCGCCATTGGCTGCGGCCACCTCGTCCCACTTGCCGCGCACCGCGTCCCAATAGCTCTTGGTCTTGTCCCAATAGCTGTCGGCGGCCGCGACATTGTACCCGTCGAAGCGTTCATAGGTGTTGAGCACATATTCCTGCACCACCGGCACTGCAGCGTCGCTGCCGTTTTCCGCGCCGTCCGGGGCAGGCATCATCTTGGTGTTGTCCTGCCAGTGGATCCAGCCGGTCGGAGTCAGCTGGTGGCGGTTGATTCCGATGTAGTGGTCATAGACCGGATTGCGGATCGCATCGCGGCGGGCGAGCGGGCGCGCGGTCCAGTTGGAACGCCAGCGCTTGATCCCGTGGGTGTTTTCCCAAGCGCCCCACCCGGCATAGCGCGGGCTGTCATCGACCTGGTAGACCGTCTGCGACCAGCGCCCGGCGCGCATCCTTTCGGGAACTTCGGTCCATTCCCAATTGTCGCCGCCGGCATAGGTCAGGATCTTCTCGGGCTCGTAATGCCAGTCCTGCCGCCAGTGCTTGACGACATAGGGATTGGCCTCGTCACCCACCACCAGCAGGTGCTGGAGCACGATGGCGGTGCCGGTATCCTCGATCACCCGGACCGATTCGTAGCCGCCCGACACCTTGCGTTCGAGCGGCTCGTACCCCTCCATCCACGGGGTCGATTCCTGCATGTCGAAGGTCACTTTGAAGTCACCCGCCATTGCCAGGATGGTCTGGCGGTCGGCTTCGAAGGCGGCCTGTGCGGCGGTCTCGGTCTGCTTGATCGGGGCATCGGCCAGCGCCGGAGCGGGCGCAGCCGTCAACGCCAGTGTAGCCAGGCCGCTCGTCAGCATCAGCTTGGTCAGTCGGTTCATGTCAGTTCTCCTTGAAGGGGCCGGGGAAATCGGGGCGGGTTCAGAACTGGAAGCTGGCAGATACGCTGGCATTGCGGCCCGGCCGGGTGAAAGCATCGGCGATCCCGGCATCGGCGACACGCAGCCCGCGCACATCCGACCACAATGTATAGGTTTCGTCAGTCAGATTGAAGATCCCGGCGCGCAGCTTCAGCCGGTCGGTCAACGCTGCGAAGAGGGTCAGATCGAGGATGGTCGAGGCAGCGGGGCGAAGGAACAGGTCGGTGCCGTCGGCGGCGCGTTCCACTTCGCCGCCTTCCTTGCGGCCATTGTGGGTAAGGATCAGCTCACCCCCGAAGCGGCCCGAATTGGCGCGGTAGCCAAGCCCGGCGACCAGATTGAACGGGTCGATCGTGTCGAGCGGGGTGCGGGCACCGCCCGGCGCGATGATATCGCCATCGGCATAGGCCAGCGCGAACCGCGCGCCCCAGCCGCTCGGCAGTTTCATTTCGGCGCGCGCTTCGAACCCGTCGATCGCGACCTGGTTGAAGTTGACGAACTGGAACACCGCCGGGTCCTGCGGGGTGAAGCTGCCGCTTATGACCTGCTGGCTGATGAAGTTGTCGTAGTCGCCCTGGAAGCCGACCACCTGCAACGAGAAGATGTCCCCGACATAGCGCGCACCCACTTCCCAGCTTTCGCTGGTTTCGGGCCGCAGGTCGGGGTTGGGGATCGAGGTGTAGCCCTGTCCGAAGTTCTCGAAGAAATTGTTCACCTGCGCCGGCGTCGGTGCAAGGAAGCCTTGCGCATAATTGCCGAACAGGATCACATCGGGGAGCAGCTTCAGCGTCACGCCCAGCTTGGGCGAGAGGCGGTCGCCGTCCTGCCCGGCGGCGGTGAAGGTCGGCAGCAGCGGATCGTCGGTGGGGTTGAGGTCGTAGAAATCGAACCGCAGCGCCGGAAACAGCGTCAGCGCGCCGTCCGCGAAGCTGATCTCGTTGGCCACAAACAGTCCGCCGAGCGTGAAGTCGGTGACCGGGAAAGCGCGCGCCGGAAAGACCTCTCCCGCAGGAGGCACGGTGCCGTCGCGCAGGCCCTGCTGCCGGGTCCAGCTGACATCGCCGCCCAGCGCAATGCGGTGCTGCATTCCGCCGAGATCGAAGCCGGAGCGCACCTCGCCCACCAGCCCGTAGACTTCGTTGTCGAAGGTGTTGAGCCGTTCGCGGTCGGGCGCGGGAATGCGGCCCAATGGGGTGCGATCCTCGGCGGCGAATTGGCGGTCCTCGGCATCCTGCCAATAGGCCGACAGGAAGGCATATTCAATCGCGTCGTCGGGATTGCCTTCATAGGTCCAGTCGAGCGAGGCGCGCAGGCGTTCGTTGCTGTCGCGCGCCTCGAGCCGGTCGACGGTCCACACCGGTGCAGGCCCGAACAATCGCACCGGGCCAAGGCCGGAAAGCACTTCGGTTTCGACCACGGTGTCGAGCCATTCGCCGGTCAGGCGGATCCGGTGCATGCCGTTGTCCCACACCAGCTTGGCCAGCAGCGCATTGCTCTCGCCGTCCTGCGGGTTGGGCACGGTGCGGGTCGGGCCGATACCGTTGTTGATCCCGCGGTTCTCCAACTCCTGGAAGTCGCGCCGGGTATAGGCCACCATTCCTGAGATATTGCCGCTCTGGCCGGCGAGCGTCACGCTCTGGGCGAATTCCTCGTCCTCGCTCGAATATTGCGATCGCACGAAGCCGCCGAAACTGTCTGCGCCAATCAGGTCGACCGGATCGGAGGTGACGAAGCTGACCGCGCCTGCCAGCCCGTCGCTGCCATAGAGCGCGGAGGCCGGGCCGCGCAGGATCTCGACCGATTTGACCAGACTGACATCGGCAAATCCGCCGCGCCCGGCATCCTGCGCGCCGAAGGCGAAGCCCTGCGGGGCGCGGATGCCATCGACTTGAATCAGTACGCGGTTGCCGCCGACACCGCGGATGGCGATGTCCTCGTTGCGCGCGCGCCCCGTGGTGCCAAGCGCCGCGCCGAAGCGGGCAGGCGCGCGGCGAACGGTCACGCCAGGCTCGAACCGCACGAGATCCTTGATATCGGTGGCGAGCTGGTCGGCGATGTCCTCGTCGGTGATGATCGTGACCGTGGCGGGCGCCTCCTCCTGCAACAGCGGGGTGCGAGTGGCGGTAACTGTGATGCGGCCGGTCTGCTGCTGGGTGTCAGCATCGGCGGCATCTTCGGCGGCGTTCGGCGCGGCAGCATCATCCGCGTCCGCGGCGGATACGGCGCCGGGGCCGAATGCGGCGATCATGACGGCGCCGACGGCAAGGCGGGAGAGAGAGATGCGCAACTGTTGCAAGGGTCCGATGTCCTGCTCGAATGAAGGGATCGGACGCGCTTTTGACGCTACTGCGAATCAGAGGCAATATGATTGCGAGTTATTCGCATGAGGATCTGCCGGATCATTTCTCCGTTCGTCCGGTGTCGAAAGCGTGCTGCGGTCGCAAAAACGTCTGTCAGCGGCTCATGACGCCATCGGCTACCAGCCGGTTCACCGCGTCCGCAACCGCTTCTGTACCCGGCGCACCCGTGCCCTCGCCAGCCACGCCGCCAGCCTCGCCCGCCTCGCCCCAGACGACGTAGCGCAGGCCGACGAACACGTTCATTCCCATGATGGCCCAGGCCTCAACCTCGCCCAGCCCGTCGCGGAACTCGCCCGCCTGCGCCCCGGCTGCAAGCCGTTCGGCAATCCGCGCGGCAATGGTTTCGTAGTGGCGGCGATAGCTCTCGGGATCGACGAATTCGGCCTCGTCGATGATCCGGTAGATTTCCTTGTGTTCGGCAGCAAAGCGCAGGAACGCCGCCAACGCCGCGCGCTCGACTTCGATCGGGCGCATCGCCTCTGTCAGCGCCGAGCGCGCGCTGGTGCGCACGTTCTCGCTCATGTCGGCGACCAAGGCACGGAACAAGGCGTCCTTGCTGTCGAAATAGGTGTAGAAGCTGCCGAGCGCGACACCTGCGCGCCGGGTGATCGAACTCACCGATGCCTCGTGATAGCCCTTTTCGCCGAATTCCTTGGCCGAGGCGTCGAGCAGCTTGCGCAAGGTGCGCCGCCCACGCTCGGTGCGCGGCGTTTTTGTATCGCCCTCGCCCCGCTCGGCAAGGCCCGCGCGCGCGCCGTCAGTGTTGCTCATAAGCTACTCCCTTGGCGGTTTGTGTAGGGTCGCGGGAAGACCGGCACAAGTCTAACTTGAAAGGTGGTTCAACTTTCAATATCAGGGGCCTCAACAAGAATAGGGAGAGGACCCGACCCATGAGAAAAATGCTCCACAGCCGTGCGCTGCTGCTTGCCGGATGCGCCGGAATCGTCACGCTGGCCGCCCCTGCCTCAGCGCAGGATCAGGGGATCGCCAATGACGCCGCCGCCGCCGCCGAACGCGCCGATGCCGAGGAAGGCGTCATCATCGTCACCGCCCGGCGCCGTGAGGAACGGCTGATCGACGTGCCGTTGTCGGTGACCTCGCTGTCCGGAGACGCGCTCGTTCAGCAGGGCATTCAGGATCTGACCCAGATCGGCCAGCAGGTGCCCAACATCACGCTGGAGGTCAGCCGCGGCACCAACACCACGCTCACCGCCTTCATCCGCGGCGTCGGCCAGCAGGACCCGGTCGCAGGCTTCGAAGCGGGCGTCGGCCTCTATGTCGACGATGTCTACCTCAACCGGCCCCAAGCGGCCGTGCTCGACATCTATGATGTGGAGCGGATCGAAGTGCTGCGCGGGCCGCAGGGCACGCTCTACGGCCGCAACACCATCGGCGGCGCGATCAAGTATGTGACGGCCGAACTGCCCGACGACACCAGCGTCAAGGTGCGCGGCACCTATGGCTCGTTCGATCAGGCCGACCTGATCATCACCGCCTCGACCCCGGTCAGCGATAACCTGAAAATCGGCGCGAGCGGCGCGCGGCTGTCGCGTGGCGGGTTCGGCGACAACCTCACCTTGGGCACCGAGAACTACAACAAGGACGTGTGGGCCGCACGGGGCACGATCGAATTCGACAATGGCCCGCTGTTCGTCCGCCTGTCGGGCGATTACGTGAAGGACAACTCCGAAGCGCGCCAGGGCCACCGCCTGATCCCCAGTCTGATTACCAATGCCCCGGTGCTGGACAACGTGTTCGACACCCGGGCCGGGCTGAACATCGTCGATCAGGAGGTCGAAGCTTACGGCGGCGCGCTCAACATCGCGCTCGAAGTCAGCGACACGATCACGCTGAAGTCGATCACCGGCTACCGCGAGGATGCCTCGACCAGCCCGATCGATTTCGACAGCCTGCCAGCAGCCGATCTGGATGTGCCCGCGATCTATGAAAACCAGCAGTTCAGTCAGGAATTGCAGCTGCTCTATGAGGGCGAGCGGCTGTCGGGCGTGCTCGGCTTCTACTATCTCGACGCCAATGCCTTTACCGCGTTCGACGTGGCGCTGTTCACCACGCTGGCCGGCCTGACCGCACAGACGCTGGGCGATGTCGACACCAAGACCTGGTCGGTGTTCGGCGATTTCACCTATGATCTGTCCCAAACGATCAGCGTTTCGGTGGGCGGACGTTACACCAACGACAAGCGTTCCAGCCGGGTGCTGCGCACCACCTTCCTCGGCGGGTTTTCCAACCTGTTCGGCGGGGCCGGCGCGCCGATTGCGGTCACCAGCGATTTCGAAGGCAGCGAGACCTTCCGCGATTTCAACCCGCGCGCATCGATCAGTTGGCAGCCCACGCCCGATCACAACGTGTATTTCACCTATTCACAGGGCTTCAAGGGCGGCGGGTTCGATCCGCGCGGCCAGACCAGCGCCGCGCCCGACCTCAATGGTGACGGCGTGGTCGATTTCGACGACCAGTTCGAATTCCTGAGCTTCGAGCCCGAAACGGTCGACAGCTTCGAGTTGGGCTACAAGGCCTCGCTGCTCGACAACCGGCTCAACATCAGCCTCGCCGGGTTCCTCGGCCAATACGACAATGTCCAGATCCCTGGATCGGTCGGGTTCGACAGCAATGGCGATGGCACCAACGACACCTTTATCGGGATCACGTCGAACGCGGCCTCGGCCGATGTCAACGGGTTCGAGTTCGAGGGCCGGGCGCTGGTTGGCCGCGACTTCGCCGGCGACGGCAGCCGCTTCAGCATCAACTGGTCATTGGGCGTGATCGATGCCAGGTTCAACACCTTCATCGACAATTTCGGCAATGATGTCGCCGACCAGCGTGTGTTCCAGAACACGCCGGCCGTCACCGCGCATATGGGCTTCAACCTCGGCCTGCCGATGGCGGGGGGGATGACCGACATTATCGGCCAACCCGTTCCTCGATCAGGACGGCTTCGTGCTGGTCGATGCGAGCGTGGTCTACACCGTGGACAGCGGGCTGTTCTCGATCGGGCTGCACGGCAAAAACCTGTTCGACAAGGAATATATCGTCGCAGGCTACAATTTCGTCGCGGGCGGGACACCGGGAACGCCGTTCCGCTCAACACTGGGCCGTGAGGGTACGCTCACCGGCTTCTATGGTGACCCGCGCCGGGTGTTCGTTACGGCGCAGGTCAACTTCTGACGCGCAGTCTTTCGGGGGAAAGCTGACGTCGCATAAGGCCCGGTCACCGCTTGCGGGTGGCCGGGCCTTTTGTCTGGCTCACATGCCGGGCGAAGTACCGCCCTTGCCATTGACGGTACCGTTTGTCGTACCGTTGATGCTGCCTCCTGCGGCGTCGCCGATCATCCCTCCAGCGGCTCCGGCGGGTGGTTCGTTGATGATGTCGGCGCTGCCGCCGGTGGCGCTCGGCGGCTGCTGACGACGCGGCATGGTCGGCGCAGATCCGTTGGTCTTCTTGTCGCGCTTATCGACATAGCGCTTGGCGACATAGCCGCCCACGCCGAGCGCGACCATCGCCGGCAGGCTGACACGCGAGATGATGAACGGCACTGCCGCGCCGAGCGCTGCGCCGGTTGCACCGCCGAGGGCGGGCGAATTCTTCGCAAGTTTGGCACCCACTGCGGCACCGATGATCTTCTTGAACATGAGATAATCTCCTTGTGACGTGCAACGTTCGGCGACCCACCCCCGTTCCGCCGCCGGGCGCACGGGGGGCGCAGGCTGGCGCGCAGGCAGGACGGTCCCGGCGCGGCAAAGCCCCCTTCCCTTGGCTGGCATGAGCGGGCATAGGCGCGGGCCATGCACGACATCCGCTTTATCCGAGACAATCCTGAGGCTTTCGATGCCGGTCTGGCGCGGCGCGGGTTGGCTCCGCAAGCTGCCGATCTGATCGCGCTCGACGAGGAACGTCGGGCGCTGACCACGCAGGTGCAGGTCGCACAAAGCCGCCGCAACGAAGCGTCGAAGCTGATCGGCGCAGCGATGGCCAAGGGCGAAAAGGACGCTGCCGAAGCGATCAAAGCCGAGGTTGCGGCGCTGAAGGAGCAGATGCCTGCCTTGGAAGCGCGCGCGGATGACTTGGCGGCGAAGCTGAAGGCGGCGCTGGAGATCATCCCCAACTTGCCGGGTGACGATGTGCCGCACGGAGCGGGCGAGGAGGAGAATGTCGAGGTGGCTCGCTGGGGTACGCGCCGCGCGTTCGACTTCACGCCCAAGGAACACGCCGACCTTGCGCCGATGCTGGGCATGGATTTCGAAACCGGCGCACGGTTGTCGGGCGCGCGGTTCACCTTTCTGCGCGGCGACATGGCGCGGCTGCACCGGGCGCTTGGTCAGTTCATGC
>DAIQNP010000005.1:0-28400 GCA_036788335.1 Erythrobacter sp. | reverse complement strand
GGCAGCGCGCAATCGTGCCGAGGTTCAGGACATAGCTCCCCGCCTGCTCCAGCGTCAGATCGGGCGGCAGCTTGTGCATCTGCGGGGCCTGCACGGTCAGGAACTGCGCATGGCTGCCGGTTTCGGTCTCGTAGCCCTGAATCGAGAAATCGGCATACATCGGGTCGTTGCCCACCAGCGGGCTGAGCAGGTCGTTGGTCCCGGAATAGACGGTTACCAGATCGCCGACCTTGATCCGCCCTTGCGCGCGGGTCTCAGACCCGAGCGCCGCAACCAGTGCGATTCCCCCCGATCCGGTGATCTGCACGTCTTCTTCGTGGCTGTCGAAGGGCGAGACGGGGATGCCGGTCAGCGCCCAGATGTCGTTGAAGTTGACCTCGCTGGTCAGCATGTAGAGCAGCGCCTCGTTGGGTGCAGGCTCGGGCACGGCGACGATCAGCTCCTTCTCATGGCTCGCGGGCGGGCCGAAGCGGGGCGCGCCGGTATCGGGGTCGCGGGCGATGCCGAAGGCGTATTGGTGGGCCGGGATCGGGGTGACACCGGGATAGAACGGCGCGCCGACGGGCAGCAGGTCGCCTGATGCTTCGAGCGCCTGCGCGCGCATTTCATGCTCGGAGTCGATCCACACGCCATCGCGCCGGACGGGAAGCGGCGGCGCGACCTTGTCCATGAATTGGCGGATGCCGGTCTTGCCGCCTTCGGGATCGACGATGGCGTCGGCGAACAGCGCGGCCTCGCGCGCCAGCCCGGCGGTGATGCCTTGCTCAAGGCCCGTGCGCACCGCTTCCAGCGCCCGCTTGCCGGCGCCTGCGCGCCCGGCCCAGTCGAGTTGCCGCAGGATGCGCTGGAGGAAATCGTCCTCCATCACGGCATCGAGGCTGACATCCTCGGGCGTATCCCAGCGGGTCGCTGCCGCTCGGCGTTCAGCGAAAGCAGCGCCCAGCGGGCTGTCCTCGCCGTGCTGCACATAGTCGCGGACTGCAGCGTGGGCGGCCGAAAGCGCATCGGCCGAACCGCCCACCAGCTCATCGACGAAACCGATGGCCTCGGCCGCCTCGGCGGTGATGCTGCGTCCGCCGAGGATCAGGTCCATCGCATCGCGCAGCCCCTCCTCCCCGCGCCGGTCGATCAGCAGGCGCGGCAGGCGTTGGGTACCGCCGTAACCGGGAAGCAGGCGCAGGCGGATCTCGGGCTGGCCGAAGCGCGCCACGGGTTCCGCAATGCGGTAGTGACAGGCGAGCGCGAACTCCATCCCGCCGCCCAGCGCCACGCCCTGCACCGCCGCAACGCAGGGCTTGCCCATCCGCTCGATGGTGCGGAAGGCAAGGTGGGCATTGTTGGGCAGCACCAGCGCGTCTTCGCGGGTGTGGATTTCCTCGAGCATCTGGCGGATGTCCGCGCCGGCCACGAAGGAACTCGTGCCCTCGCCGGTGAACACCACCGCGACCACATTGTCGTCGCGCGCGAGGTAATCGGTGACCAGCACCAGCTCGTCGATCGCGCGTTCGTTCAATGCGTTGACCGGCGGGTTGGTGACAGTGACGGTCGCCACCTGCTTGCCCGGCGCGACAGTGTTGTATTGCACGAGGAAGTAGCGGTGACGGTCGAACAGCGCCTGTTCGTCGCTCAAGCGCTGCTTGCGTTGCCATGCGGCGATCACAGTGCGCAATTCGTCGAGTGCCTCGGGATTGCGCAGCGTCGTTACGTCGCCGACATCCTCGCCCACCACCAGCGCGCGCACCATCCGGCGCATGTATTTGCCGCTGCGGGTTTCGGGGAATTGCGAAACCTCGATGAAGTCCGCCGGGACCGCCACCGCGCCCTTCTCGGTGCGGACGAGGTCGAACAGCCGGCGTTTGTCCTCGATCGTCAGCTTGCGCCCCGCCACCGGGACCACGAAGGCGAGCGGGGTCAGGCCCTTCTCGCGGTGCGGCGCGCCGACCACCAGCACATTGCCGACCGGCGAGTCCGGCGCGAGCGCCTTGTCGCGCAGCACTGCGCCCTCGATCTCCTCGGTCCCCATGCGGTGACCCGAGACGTTGATGACATCGTCCGACCGGCCGTGGAGCGAGAAGGATCCGTCCTCATGGGCAATCGCGAAATCGCCCTGGGTATAGGCCCATGCGCCCTTCCAGCGCCGCCAATAACCCTCCTCCCACCGCGCTGCATCGCCGCGCCATCCGGGGTTCACGCGGCCATCGGTAACGGTGAACCCGTCGATATCGCCCCAGATCGTGCGGGCCAGGTAGGGATAGGGCGCGGCGATGACGATCTCGCCCTTTTCGCCCATTGCGGCCCGGCGCCAGGGCACGCCGCCCGCGTCGTCGCGGGCAAACGGAACCGCATCGGGAGCCTTCGCATCGGCATCCTCGACCCACACATCGCCGACGATCCACGGCAGCGGATAGGCGTGGGCATCGGGGCGCAGCGGGAAATCCTCATTGCCGAACATATGCGTCCAGGCGATCCCGCCATGCTCGGTCGCCCAGTAGGAATTGATGTAGCGCGCCGTCACATGCTCCATCCCGAAGGCCTGCACCGATGGCGACACCGGCTCGGCGCAGAAGGTGGCGACCCGCAATCCCCCCATGTCGTAGCGCTGCAATTCGGCGAGGTTGTCGGGATCGGACATCACCGCTTTGAGGAAGGTCACCCCGGCCTTGAAGATCCGCACCTGATGGCGTTCGATCATCGAGGCGAAGCGGCCTGCATGCGGGAACACCGGCGATCCTTCGCTGACCAGCGTGGTCACCCGCGTCATCAGCGGCGCGCAGATCAAATAGCTTTGTCCGGTGATCCAGCCGGGATCGGCGACCACGTAGAGCACGTCGCCGGGGCGCGCATCGAAGCTGACTGTCATGGTTTCGGCAATGCCTGCCGCATAGCCGTGCGAATGGACGATCCCCTTGGGCTTGCCGGTGCTGCCCGAGGTGTAGATGAAGAACATCGGATAATCGGCATCGACCGGCAGCGGCTTCGACGAAGCCCAGATGGCGCGGACGAAATCACTGTCGGACAGCGCCAGCAGGTCGGCCTCGGTGTCGACGGCAAACCCCGCGCCGCGCGCCTTTTCCAGCACCGTCACCAGCGCGGCATCGGTCAACTCGTGGCTCCAGCGGTCGCGTTCCTCGCGCCAGATGATGTCGGGCTGATGGGTATGGCGCACCACGATCACGGCTTCGACGCGCGGCGGCAGGGTGACGAGGCTGGAGGCGATCGCGATCCGCACCCGCGCGGCATCGGCGCTGGTGATCCGCCCTTCCGCGCCCAGCGTGATCAGCGCCCGGCCGACACCGCGCATCACGTCCGACCGGTCGACGGTGATCTCGCCTGTCAGCGCCTCGCGCACGGTGGCGAGGATCGTGTCGCAATCCGCCTGCGGCAGTTCGAGATCGAGTCCGCCGAGGATCGCCAGCGCGGTCGTCACCGGCACGAAATTGTCGAGCGCGGGGTCGGTGTAGGCGTTCTTGAACGCCGCGACCTGCGCGTTCCTGTAAGACCCGTCGGAGGTGACGATCACCCGCGCGCCGGTGTCGGCGATGCGGTCGGACAGGGTCTTGTCGGAAAAGCCGCCGAACACGGCGGTATAGACCACGCCCAGCCGCTTGGCCGCCTCGGTCCAATAGATCTGCGGGACGATGCTCGGCATGTTGAGCGCCATGCGGTCGCCCGGTTTCAGGCCCAGCGTTTCCAGTGCGACCGCGCATTTCGCCACTTCCAGCAGCAGCTTCCTGCGGCTGACGGTAAAGCAATCGAGCGGCGCGCCCTTGCCGCCATTGGCCGACATGTCCCAGCGGTCGCCTTCGAACACCAGCGCCGCTTCCTCGCCGTGGCCGTTGAGCACGTGGCGGTCGAGCTCGCTGAAGGCGGCATTGGTGCGGCCGCCTGCGAACCAGCGCCAATGCGGCGCGTGACGGCCGTCGAAGCCGGTGTGCCACGGGGTGAAATCCTGCGGCAGATCGGGGCTGACCGGCGCGGCGGTGGCGGCATCCCAGCCGTGCCAGCGCCCATCCTCGCCCTGCGCCAGCCAGGCACCATCCGCACCGACAGCGCCGACGAACCAGTGCATGTTGCGGGCCGCGATGTCGCCGTGGAACGCGCCCGGATCGGCCAAGGCGGCAGCGCGCATGGCGTCCCAGTCGGCGCGGGTGCGGACCGGATTGGCACCGGGACCTTCATTGGCAACGTCTCCGGAAGCGCCGCCGGACACACGGCTCGGCGCACAGCCCGCTGCGGGATCTGTCATGTTGGCGTCGCCCTCCCTCTCGCAACTTTTTTTCGTACGATCCCAACTTCGCACAATTACCGAATACGTATACGGTTCCGGAAGAATGGCCAGCCTTCACGATGACGGCGCAGCTTCGGGTCTGCAACCCTACCAAGGTATCGCCCTTGCCAAGCGAGCGGCCAAAAGGAATAGGCGCAAGGCTGCAATTTATTGAAGACGAGAGCACAATCATGAAGACCCGCGCCGCCGTTGCCTTTGAAGCGAAAAAGCCGCTCGAAATCGTCGAACTCGATCTGGAAGGCCCCAAGGCCGGCGAAGTGCTGGTCGAGATCATGGCGACCGGCATCTGTCACACCGACGCCTACACACTCGACGGGTTCGATTCCGAAGGCATCTTTCCCAGCGTGCTGGGCCACGAAGGCGCCGGCATCGTGCGCGAAGTCGGCGCGGGCGTGACCAGCGTCGCGCCGGGCGATCACGTCATCCCGCTCTACACCCCCGAATGCCGCCAGTGCAAAAGCTGCCTCAGCGGCAAGACCAACCTGTGCACGGCGATCCGCGCTACGCAGGGCAAGGGGCTGATGCCCGACGGCACCACCCGCTTCAGCTACAAGGGCCAGCCGGTGTTCCACTACATGGGCTGTTCGACCTTCAGCAATTTCACCGTCCTGCCCGAAATCGCGGTGGCGAAAATCCGCGAGGACGCGCCGTTCCAGTCGGCTTGCTACATCGGCTGCGGAGTCACGACTGGCGTGGGCGCGGTGACCAACACCGCCAAGGTGCAGGTCGGCGACAATGTCGTGGTGTTCGGGCTGGGCGGGATTGGCCTCAACGTCATCCAGGGCGCGCGGCTGGCGGGGGCGAACCTGATCATCGGGGTCGATATCAACCCCGCGCGCGAGGAATGGGGCCGCCAGTTCGGCATGACCCACTTCCTCAATACCAAGGGGTTGAGCCGCGAGGAGACCGTCGCCCGGATCGTCGAAATGACCGATGGCGGCGCAGATTACACCTTCGATGCCACCGGCAACACCGAGGTGATGCGCACCGCGCTCGAAGCCTGCCACCGCGGCTGGGGCACCAGCATCATCATCGGTGTCGCCGAAGCGGGCAAGGAGATCGCCACCCGCCCGTTCCAGCTGGTGACGGGCCGCAACTGGCGCGGCACGGCCTTCGGCGGAGCCAAGGGGCGCACCGACGTGCCCAAGATCGTCGACATGTACATGACCGGCAAGATCCAGATCGACCCGATGATCACCCACGTAATGGGCCTCGAAGAGATCAACACCGCCTTCGATCTGATGCACGAAGGCACATCGATCCGTTCGGTCGTGGTCTATTGATGGAGACCGTCTCCGCAATCCGCAGCCACGGCGGCACGCAGGGCGTCTATCGCCACGCTTCGGCTGCGACCGGCACCGACATGACCTTCGCGGTGTTCGTGCCCGACCATGCGCCGGGCGAGACGCTGCCGGTGCTGTGGTATCTGTCGGGCCTGACCTGCACCCATGCCAATGTCATGGAGAAAGGCGAATACCGCGCCGCTTGCGCGCAGCACGGCATCATCTTCGTCGCGCCCGACACCAGCCCGCGCGGCGATGACGTGCCCGACGCGGCGGAAGAATACGACTTCGGCAAGGGCGCTGGCTTCTATGTCGATGCCACGCAGCAACCGTGGGCGCAGCATTACCGGATGCGCGCCTATATCGAGGACGAGTTGCCCGCACTGCTGGCCGAAAACTTCCCGGTCGACATGGCGCGGCAGGGGATCACCGGCCATTCGATGGGCGGCCACGGCGCGCTGACCATCGGATTGCGCAACCCGGCCCGATTCCGTTCGGTCAGCGCTTTTGCCCCGATTGTCGCCCCATCACAGGCGGCGTGGGGGGAGAAGGCGCTTGGCCGCTATCTGGGCGAAACCCGCGCAGGCTGGGCCGAATATGACGCGGTGGCGCTGATCGACAGCGGAGCGCGGCTGCCCGACCTGCTGGTCGATCAGGGCACCGCCGACAACTTCCTGGCCGAGCAACTCCGCACCCCGCTGCTCCAAGCCGCCTGCGCCGCCGCCGGCATCCCGGCGACGATCCGGATGCAGGACGGCTACGACCATTCCTATTTCTTCATTTCGACCTTCATGGCCGATCACGTCGGCTGGCACGCGGCGCGGCTGAAGGCTTAATCAGCGAGACTTCTGAACCGCCCGCCGAAGAACGCCAGCGGTGCCTGTTCCGCGCCTTCGACCAAGGCTTCGACCTGCCCCAGGATCATCGTGTGGTCGCCCGCCGGGTGGACCGCCCAGCGGCGGCATTCGACATGGCCCAATGCGCCCGCGATCACCGGCAAGCCGCTTGGCGTGCGGACGAAATCCTCCGGCACCAGCGCGCTGTCGCCGCGCGCGGCATAGCGCCGGGCGAGGGTTTGCTGGGGCGCTGCCAGAATGCTGATCGCGAACCGCTCCGCTCCGGCATATTCGGCGAACTGGCTCGAGGAATTCTGCAGGCTCCAGCACACCAGCATCGGATCGAGCGAGACCGAGACGAAGCTGTTGACGGTAATGCCTGAAATTCCAGCGCCGCCCTCACGCGGGATCGAGACCACGCAGACCCCCGTGGCAAAACGCCCCATCAGCTTGCGGAACGCAGGCTCGCGAGCCGGGTCGGCCGGGGCAGGATCGGTCAAGAGGGTCTCCGAACGGGTGTGGCACGCGGTCGGCCTGCCTTGCCGCCCGCGTTGCGGCAAGCCGGGGGGGCTTGTCAATCGATGCCGCCCCGCAGCGGCCGGAAAGGAACGGCGATTCAAGGCCGGCAAGCGCTCAATGGTTAACCGGCTGGTGACACCTGTCTGGCTAGGGTGCGCCAATTCGATCGTGGCGGCCGCGGGACAACTCGCTCTCTCCCGGCGCAGCAGGTGACCAATGTACGAAGGCCGGATCAATGCTGCCCCGCTCACGCTGGAAGCCGTCAGCGGCTTCCCGCCGGAGATCGACCAGATCGCGGGCCAGAACCGTGCGCCCGGGTTCCTGCGCGCCGCCTGGTATCGCGCCGGTGCGGGCAGCGCCGGACGGACGGTGCTGGTGCGGCGCGGCAATGGCGCGGTCGCGGCGGCGATCCCGACCTTGCCCTTCGGCCCGTCCGCGCTCGGCGCGCGCAAGATCGCCGGCAGCTACTGGCCGTTCCGCGCCCCGCTGGCGGCAGACGACCTCGATCCGCTGGAACTGGCGCAGGCGCTGAGCGGACCGCAGGCACGCCGGAGCCTCGGCGCACTGTGGCGGATCGGCCCGGCCCGCGCCGATGCCCCCGTCACCCGCCTGTTCGTCAAATCTGCGCGACTGGCCGGCTGGCAGGTGCTGGTGCGTCCGGCCGGGACCACCTGGCTGATCGATTGCGACAGCGCGCGCGCCGAAGGCTGGCCGCGCGCATCGACATCCAAGCGCATGGCCCGCAACGGGCGCAAACTGGCCGAGACCGGCACGGTCCGCTGGCAGCATGTGCGCGGAAGCGGTTGGAACGCCGACATGCTCGCCGCGCTCGGGCGGGTCGAGGCCGACAGCTGGATCGCACGCAGCACCAACGGCAACGGCGCCAAGTTCCTGCGCCCGGAGCAGCGCAGCGCCTGGGCCGAAGCCCTGTCCGACCCGGTGATCGCCGAAGCCCTGTGCGCGACGATATTGTGGCTGGACGATCGCCCGGTCGCTTTCAGCTTCGATGCCGATGATGGCACCTGGCGTTACGGGATCGCGGGCAGCTATGCCCAGGACCTGCGGGCTTTCAACGTGGGCAAGATGGCCAACCTGCGCGCCATCACCGACGCCGTCGCCGCCGGGCAAAGCGTGGTCGACCTCGGCGCGGGCGACAGCGGGTACAAGCGCGACATGGGCGCGGTTGCCGGGTACGAACTGGTCGATCTGCTGTTCGTGCGCCGTCCGCTGCCTGCCCGGCTGATCGCGCGCTGGTGGGAAGGCGCGGGGGACGCCGCCTGACATGGCCGGACCTGCTATTCCCTCACTCGCCGCGCAGGTGCGCAGCGCGGTGATCTGGCGATCGGGCAGCCAGATCCTGACCCAGATCGTGGCCTGGTCATCGACCCTGATCGTCATCCGCCTGCTCGCGCCCGAGGATTACGGGCTGTTCGCGATGACGCAGGTGATGCTGGTGCTGCTCAACGCCATGAACGGCTATGGCCTTGCCAGCGCGCTGATCCGCGAGGCTGAAGTGACCGAGCAACGGCTGCGGCAGGCGCTGGGGATGCTGATCCTGCTCAACGGCGGGCTGGCGGCGGTGCAGTTCCTTACGGCCCCGCTGGTCGCGGTCTGGTTCGATCAGCCGCTGGTGACCGACCTGTTGCGGGTGCAGGCGCTGTTCTACCTGACCATCCCCTTCTGCCCCCTGCCGCACGCGATGCTGAGCCGGGCGATGGATTTCCGCCGCCCGGCGCAAGTGCGCCTCGCTGCCGCCACCGCAGGCGCGGTGACCGCGCTCGCCTGCGCGCTGGACGGCTGGGGGGTGTGGACGCTGGTGGCCGCGCCGATGGCGATGTTCACCACCGAGGCCATCGGCATGACATGGGCCGCGCGCGCGCCGATCCGTCCCAGCTTCCGCTTTGCCGGGGCAGGGCACATCGCCGGGTTCGGCGGGATCATGACTGCGACGCAGTTGTTCTGGTTCGTCCAGAGCCAGGCCGACGTGATGATCGCCGGGCGCGTGCTCGATCCGCACAGCCTGGGGATCTACACCACCGGCTTGTTCCTGACGCAATTGCTCGCCGCCAAGTTCGTGCCGCCCATCAATGAAGTCGCCTATGCCGCCTATGCCCGCCAGCAGGGGGCCGGGCCGGAGCCGCTGCTCGCCACGATCCGGCTGGTGATGCTGGTGGCGCTGCCCGCCTATGCCGGGATGGCCGCCGTGGCCGAGCCGCTGGTGCTGGTGCTGCTGGGCGAGAAATGGCGCGCGATCGCCCCGCTGATGCCGGTGCTGGCGGCGGCGATGGGGATGCTGACGCTGCAGATCCTGTTCGCGCCCGCCACCAATGCCAGCGGGCGGCCGGGGATCGCGCTGAGGATCGGGATAACGGGCGCGGTGGTGATGCCAACGGCATTCCTGATCGGGTCGCAATGGGGAATCATCGGGCTGGCCTGGGCATGGGTCGGCGGGATGGCGGTGCTGATGTCGGCGACCGTCATGGTCTCGGGCCGCGCGCTGGGCCTGCGGCTCGCCAGCCTTGCCGCCGCCGTCGCCCCGCCGCTCGCTGCCGCGCTGCTGATGGGCACAGGCGTGATGCTGGGGGCACGGCTGCTGCCGCCCGCGCTGCCGCCGCTGGCGGTGCTGGCGGGTCTGGTGGCGCTGGGCATCGGGCTCTACCTCGCCGCGCTCGCGCTGCTGGCGCCCGGCCGCCTGGCCGAGGCCCTGCGGTTCCTGCGCGCCCGCACCGAGGAACAGCCTGCCGGCGCTTGACACCCCGGCCCGCTTGCGCTTGCTGCGGGCACCGAGCCGGGCTTCGGGCGTTGCACGGCCTGGAGAAACAAGAGCTACCGGCATTTTCGGGGGCAAGGGGGATGCAGCCATGATCACCAGAGCCAGCAACGCGCTCGAGGACTTTCTCCGGCAGGACAACGCGGGCGACTTCGTCCCGATCCGCGCCGCCGTACCGGACGCGGTTGCCGCAGCGGAGATCCGCGAAGCCCATGCCGGATAGATCCGCGCCGGAGTGCCGCCGGGTCCGGGTCAACGGCATCGACCTTGCCGTCCACCACTGGGTCGCCAGCGGCACAGCCGCCCTGCCGCCACTGGTGTTCGCCCATGCCACCGGGTTCCATGCGCGGGTGTTCGATGCGATCATCGAACACTTCCCGCAGCACGAAGTTTTCGCCATCGATCTGCGCGGCCACGGGCAGTCGGGCGGCGGGCCGATCGACGACTGGCGGCTGCTGGCGAGTGATGTCGCGCAGGTTCTCGCGGCCGAGGGGCTGGCAGGCGCGGTCGGCATCGGCCATTCGATGGGGGCGCACACCTTGCTGCAGGTCGCCGCCGATCATCCCGAAGCCTTCGCCCGGCTGGTGCTGTTCGATCCGGTGATCCTTGCCCCCGCCTATTACACGGCGGCAGAGCCGCTCGGCGCGGACACCCCGCACCCGGCGATCCGCCGCAAGCGCGACTTCGCCTCACCCGCAGCGATGATGGAACGGTTCGGGGACCGCGATCCCTATTGCCTGTTCGACCCCCGCGTCTTTGCCGATTACTGCCAGCACGGCCTCGTCCCCGTCGCATCGGGCGAGGGGTACCAACTCGCCTGCGCGCCGGAGGTGGAGGCCAGTGTCTATGGATCGAGCCGCAGCAACGGCGCAATTCTGGAAGCGGCGAAGACCGTGGCGATCCCGGTGCTGGTGGTGAGGGCGCTGCACACGAATCTCAGCGACTTCAAAAGCTCGCCGACCTGGCCGGAGCTTGCGTCGATCCTGCCGCAGGGCACGGATCTTTATCGGCCGGATCACACCCATTTCCACCCGTTCGAGGATCCGGCCGATGCGGCGCGGATCATAGCCGGGGCGTTGCCCGATCATTGACGGGTCATTGACGGGTCATTGACGGGGAGTTGCGAGCTGTGTTCCGCAATTGTTCCACGTGAAACATACTCATCCGGCGGCGGAGAGAACATCCTGCAAGTCGCCCCGGACGCGGGCGATGACCGTGCTGTCGGCGCGCAGCAGGTTGGCGCCGATCTGCGCCGCCAGCCCGCCATAGAACTGCACCAGACTGGTGTGCAGCGGATGCTGCGGCGCGACCGAGCGGGCCAGCCACAGCGCAATGCCCTGCGCCCGCGCCAGCGGATCGGTCGGCACCATGCCCGGCGCGCGGCCCAGCGCCAGCAGCGCCTGTCCCAGCGCCGCGATCGCCTCTTCGAGACAGATGCGGGTCAGGGCGCCGCTGTCCGACGCCTCGATCCGGGCGTCGAGTTCGACCCGGCGATAGGCCGCCGACGGGTTCTGGGCGAGCATCTGCATCACGGTCGCTCCTCAGCTCTCAGTTGTCACGGGTGGAAAGGTCGATCTGCTGGCGCAGGAAATCGAGCGTGGATTGCGAGGCGGCGACCCGCTGTTCGGCGGCGATCAGGCCGGTGGTCAGGCGTTCGCGCAGCCGTTCCTGCTGGTCGGCAATCCGGGCAAGACGATCCTCGTTGCGTTCGAGCTGCGCCTCGTAGCGGGTGACCGAACCGGCGAGCGAACCGGGGTCGCCAAACAGGCTGGCGTCGCGCGCAAAGCGGTCGAAGGTGGCGAACACGCCCGAAGGCCCGGTGGTGAACATCGACGCCACCGCTTCGGGGCTGGCGGTCAGCGACTGGTCGAGCCGCGCGGCATCGAGCCGGAAGGTGCCGTCGCGGTTGAGCGCCACGCCGAGATCGGCCAGCGTCCGCGGCTCGTTCGGGCCGGCATTGGGCATCACGACAAGGCTCGCCAGCCGTCCGAGATCGCGACGCAATTCGCGCGCGCCCGGATCGTTGCCCAGCTGCCCGCCGACCGGCGCGGCCACGGTGTTGAGCTGCGTCACGATCTCGTTCAGCGCGGCGACGAAATCGTTCATCACGCTGGTGATCGCGGTGCTGTCATTGCCGAAGCTCAGGGTCGTCGGCGCACCGACATTGGTGGCCGTGAGATCGAGCGTGAAACCTTCGGGCAGACCGGTGACGCGGTTGGTCGGGCTGGTGATTTCGACGGTGTCGAGTTCGAACACCGCGTCCTGCCCGGTGACCCGCAGCTCGCCTGTATCGGTGGCCGGGTCCCAGGCGAGGAACGACAGGTCCCCCGCCGTCCCCGGCGCGGTGCCGCCGGTGCTGACCGGTTCGATCACGAAGCCGCTGGCCGCGCCTTCCGCGCCTTTAAACACCAGCTGCGCGCCATCGGCCCCTTGCGCGACATAGGCGCTGATCGCCCCGTCGCTTTCGCGGGTGATCCGGGCCGCCAGCGTCGCCAGCGTGTCGGTCGCCTCGACCGTGAAGGCCAGCGCGGGCTTGGCGGCATCCTCGGCAAAGCTGCCGCCGCCGACCGTGCCGAAGCGGATGTTGAGCGTGCCTTCGCCGACCAGCGCATCGCGGCTGGCATAGCCCTTGGACACCAGCGTCTGCCCCTGCGCCAGCTGGCTGACTTCCAGCGAGTAATTGCCGCGCGGGCTGGTCCCGATCGGTACGCTCGCCCGCGCGACTGCCGGGTTGCCGAAGGTTGCCCGCGGGGCAAGGTCACCTGTGCGGATCCGGTCGCCCAGCCCGCTGGCAAGCCCGGTGATCGCGCTGCGCAGCTGCGAGGCGGCGGAGATCCGCGCCGTCAGCGTCTCGCGCTGGGTTTCGAGCGTCTGGCGCTGGAACGCGAAACTGGCGGCCGACAGGTCGCGGGCCAGACCGATGAAGTCGACGCCGCTGCCGGCGCCGAGCGCAGAAAGGATGGAGGAGCCTGCGGTGTTTTCCATGATCTCAGTAACGGGCCTTTGCGGGAAAGTTTAAGGCTGCTTGTCGGGTTTGCCGTCGGCATCGAAGCGCAGGGCGTCGGGCACGTCGATCGCCGGGCGGCGCGGGCGCTGGCCGCGCTTCAACGCCATCACGAAGGCGACCAGCGCGGCGATCGCGACATAAAGCTCTTCGCGCACCATCTGGTTGGGGCGCGTGGTGAAGTAGATCGCGCGCGCCAGACTTGGATATTCGAGCACCGGCAGGCCGCTCTCGCCCGCGATCTCGCGCATCGCGAAGGCGGTCTCGCCGCGCCCCTTGGCCAGCACCACCGGCGCCGGTGCAAGCGCAGGGTCGTAGGTCAGCGCGACGGCGAAATGCAGCGGGTTGACCACCACGAACTGCGCGTCCTTCATCGCCTTGGCGATCCCCCCGCGCGACAGGTCGCGCTGCCGCTGGCGGCGGGCGGATTTCATCTCGGGCGATCCTTCGGACTGCTTGTTCTCGTCGCGCAGCTCCTGGAAACTCATCATCAGCCGCTTGTTGCGCTGGAACCGTTGCAGCGGATAATCCACCCCGGCAATCACCGCGAGGCCAAGCAGCAGCGCGCCGACCAGCGACACCGCCGCCTCCCATGCCCAGCCGATCTGCGCGTGCAATTCGCCCTGCCCCAGCCCCAGCAGCGCGGGCAGCGTCGCGGAGCCCCACCACCACGCGATGCTGCCCAGCAGTCCGAGCTTGAGCAGGCCCTTGCCGAGCTCGATCAGGCCCTGCCACCCGAGAATCCGTTTGAGCCCCGACAGCGGGTTGATGCGCGAGGCCTTGAACCCGGCATTCTCGGGAATGAACCGCCCTTCGCCCAGCAGCAGTTGCACCGCCAGCGTCATCACCGTCACCGCCGCGCCGATCACCATCAGCGGCGGCAGCACGCCAAGGCCCGCATCGATCAACAGCGCGCCGGGGGCGAAATCGTCGAGCGCGCTGCGCTCGAAGCGGAAACCCATCCGCGCCACCTGCGCCATGCTGCCCGCAAGCCACGGGCCGACCAGCAGCAAGGTGAAGGCTCCCGTGGCGGTGGCGACCAGCGTCGCGACTTCCTTCGACCGCAGCGCATCGCCCTTTTTCGACGCATCGCTCTTGCGCTTCTCGGTCGGGGCGAAAGTCCTTTCGCCGGGGGTCTCCTCGCTCATGGCAGGCTATCGGGCTGGACCAGAACGCCGATCTGGTCGAGCGTGACTTCGATCAGGCCGGTGAACTGTCCGGCGATCACCGGCATCACCACGATCAGCGCCGCGATCCCTGCCAGAACACCCGCAGGCAGCCCCAGCGCGAACAGGTTGAGCGACGGGGCCGAGCGGGCGATCATCCCGGTGACCACCTGCACCAGCAGCAACACCAGCACCACCGGCAGCGCAATCGCCGCCGCAGTGGCGAGGCCATAGCCCATGAAGGCGGCGATGCTTTCCGCCCGCCAGCCCTGGACCGCAAAACTGCCCGCCGGCAGCAGCCGGTAGCTTTCGATCAGCAGCTCGAACCACAAGAGGTGTCCGCCGATGGCATAGAACAGCAGGTTGAGCACCAGCCCGAAAAACGTGCCCAGCGCGCCCGATTGCGCGCCGCTCGACGGGTCGATCGAGGTGGCGATGGCAAGACCCATCGTGCCCGAAATCTGCTCGGCCGCGATCAGCGGAATGGCGAAGGCCAGTTGCAGCATGAAGCCCATCGCCGCGCCCACCAGCACCTCCTGCAACACCGCGATGATCGTGGCGAAGCCGAGCATGGGAGGGACTGGCGTCAGCGGCAGCCAGGTTGCGATAAAGAAGCCGAGCACGATCGACAGCAGGATGCGCACCGGACCCGGCACAGCCGGACCGCCCACCATCGGGGCCGCGAGCAAGGCCGCGCCGCAGCGGATCGAGAGGAACAGGATCTGCCACAATTGCATCTCGAGCGCGCCGAAACCTGTGTCGAGGATGTTCACGCCAGCGCTCCCCCGGCCCGATCAGGCCGAAAGCTGCGCGATTTGCGCCATGATCTCGCGCAGGAAGTCAGCGAGCAGCGCCATCATCGAGGCGCCCAGCACCACGAACACGATCGCGGTGATGACCAGCTTGGGTACGAAGGTCAGCGTTTGTTCGTTGACCGAGGTCGCCGCCTGGATGATCCCGACCACAAGCCCCACCACCAGCGCCGCAATCAGCACCGGCCCGGCGATCAGCGCGGTGACCCACAGCGTCTGGTCGGCCAGCGCAAGGAGTTGCGACTCTTCCTGCATCAGGCGAAGCTCAGGGCAAGGCTGCCCATCAGCAGCGCCCAGCCATCGACCAGCACGAACAACAGCAGCTTGAACGGCAGCGAGATGATGGTCGGCGACAGCATCATCATGCCGAGGCTCATCAACACGCTCGCCACCACGAGGTCGATCACGAGGAACGGCAGAAACAGCATGAAGCCGATCTGGAACGCGGTTTCCAGCTCGCTGGTGACGAAGGCGGGCAGCAGGATCGAGAACGGGATGTCCGCCCCGCCGTTGAAGGTGCCGCCGCCGGCGATATCGGTGAACATGATGAGGTTGGTCTCGCGCGTCTGGCGCAGCATGAAGGCGTGGAACGCCTCGCCCGCCTGCGCCATTGCGGCATCGGCGCCGATAGTGCCTGCGGCATAGGGCGCGATCGCCTGTGTGTTGACGAGGTCGAGGGTCGGGGCCATCACGAACAGCGACAGGAACAGCGCAAGGCCCGCCAGCACCTGACCGGGCGGCGACCCTTGCAAGCCCAGCGCCTGCCGCAGGATCGCCAGCACCACCAGGATGCGCAGGAAACTGGTCATCATCAGCACCAGCGAAGGCAGGATGGTGAGCAGCCCCATCACCACCAGCAGCTGGAGCGACATGCTCAGCGGGCTGTCCTCGCCCGCGCCGTCATCGCCGAGCGCCCGTTCGATGGCACTGCCAACCCCGGCCGCGACCGCATCAGGGGCGGGCGGCGCGACCGGGGCGGCAGCGGCGGCGGCTGGCAGGGGGGCAGCCAGCGCCGCGAGGGGGAACGCAAACATGGTTAATGCAGCCAGCCACACGAAAGCGGCGGCGAGCAACGGAAGGCGGCGCATTAGACGTTCTCCGCCGGCAGGATGACAGGATGCGAAGCGTTGCTTGTACGGCCCGGAGCCTCGCTCAGCCGCACCAGCCCCTGGCGCGACACGCCGAGCAGGATCTCGCGATCATGGAAGCGCACCACCGCCAGCTTGAGCCCCGGCGCGATCAGGCTGGTTTCGAGCAGTTCGACCGCGCGGGTGCTCTGGCCGGACGGGACGCCCAGCCGCGATTGCAGGAACCGGGTGAGCCACAGGCTGCCCCAGATCAGCCCCGCCAGCAGCGGCAGCAACAGCGCGAGCCGCAGGATATATTCGAGCATCACTGGCCCACATCCCCGGCGCCGACGGCCGGATCGGCGGTGAACCCGCCGGTCGCAGGTGCGGCAGCGGCAGCGGCAGCGGCAGCGGGCGCGGGCGCGGCGGGGGTACCAGAGGCAGCGGAGGCAGGTGCGTGGACGGGAGGCATGTCTTCCCCGTCCTCACCCACCAGGCTGACGATCCTCAGCGCGAAGCGGCCCTTGTCGGCCACCACCTCGCCGCGCGCGATCACCCGGCCATTGGCGGTGACATCGAGCAGCTCGTCGGTCAGCCGGTCCAATGCGACCGTGCTTCCCTCGCCCAGCATCAGCACGTCGCGCAGCGCCATCTCGGTGCGCCCCAGTTCGACCGACAGGCGCACGCTGACATCGCCGAAGCGGTGGAACGGGGACGGTGGCATAATGCTCATCAGGAAGCCCCCAGTGCGGCAGGACGGGTCAGGTCGGGAAAACGGGTCAGGCGGACCGCCATGCGGTCCTCGATCGTGCCGATGCTGCCGAAGGCAAGCACCGCGTCGCCCATCCGCAGCGGCACCTGGCGCGCGATGGTGAGCGGAATTTCCTCGCCTGGCGCCAGCGTCTGGAGCCGGGTGAGCGACAATTCGAATTCGGCCAGCACCGCCTGCAAGGGCATCGGGATGGCGGCGAAGGGCATCGCGCCGGGATTGGCCGGACCCTTGCGCTCGGTTGCGACGCCTTGCGCTCCGGCGCCCGGCAGCAGAGCGTCGAAACGATCGGCGGCCAGCGCCAGCAACGCGCGCCATTCGCGGCCCTCGTCGCCGGTCAGCACCAGCGTCAAAAGCACGCAAGGAGCATCGGGCGCAAAGGGCTTCAGCCGCGGGGCGCTTTCGCTGCGCACGATCACTTCGCCCCGCACCGCGCGGGCAGCGGCGCTCGCCTCGTCGCCGAGGCTTGCCCGGGTGATCGCCTGGGCAATCATCATCGCCGCTTCGTCCACCAGCAGCGCGGCCGAACGCGGCAATTGGTCAGGCACCTGCGGATCGGCCCGCCCCTCACCGCCGAACGACCGGTCAGTGAGCGCGATGGCGGTGGCAAAATCGAACGAGAGCAGCGCGGTTTCGCGCACCAGGCCGCAGCGCAGCAGGCTGTTGGCGGCCATCGGGCCGATGCGGGCGAACACTTCGCTGCCGGGAACCGTTTCCGGCTCCTCGACCCGGACCTCGAGCCGGTCGCCCGACAGCAGCCCGCCCATGTCATCGGCCAGCTGGCGGGACAGGTCGCGCCGCCAGGCCAGCAGCAGCGCCGCGCGCTCTTCAGGGCGCGGGCCGCGCCGGACCAGCTCGGCGCAATGCTGCGCCGCGATGCGAGCCGGAGCAAAGGCGTGGGACATCCTCACTGGACCAGGAACCCCCGGAAGTGGACATCGTCGATCCCGCCGTAGCCTTCGTTTTCCTCGAGCACGTCGTTGACCGCCTTGGTCAGGCGCTTGGAAAGCTTCTCCTTGCCCTCGACATCATAAACCTCCAGTTCGGAGGTCGCAGCCAGCTGCGCGAGGATCGCCGAGCGGATCGCGAGTTCGTGGTTCTTGACCCATTGCAGCACGCGCCCGTCACGGCGGGTGGAGACCGCCAGTTCGACCTGGATCAGGCCGGGCGAATCCGACAGGTTGGACGTGAAGCTGTCCGCGAAGCTGTAATAGGCGGTGCGGTACTTGCTGCCGCCCTCGCCATAGACAGGCGTGCCTGCGTCCTTGTCCTTGCCATCGGATGGCGGTGCATAGGGATCGGCCTCACCCTTGAGCACATATTTGGGGGTGTCGGGCTCGGTCGGGCCGCTGCTGCCGAACAGGCCGGCTGCGAAGGCACCGTATGCGCCGCCCGCACCAAGACCGAGCAGCAGCACGCCGCCAATCGCGATCTTCAGGATCCCGCCCTTGCCCTTGGGTTCGTCGTCGCCGTCCTTGGCCACTTTGTCCTTGCCCTTCGACATGAAGGTTCAACTCCCTGCTATGCGATTGCCCTGTCAGGCGAACAGGCCCCGATTGTGCGTTGCGGCAGGATCTTGCGCAGCCTCATCACCGCCGTCGGCGGATGATCGGGTGCTGCGTTCGCTCTGTCCGCGTTCGTGACCGAAGGCCCCTTCGTCACGCCCCTGCTGATGGTGCATGTATGGTTGAGACGATCCTTGACCTGACCCTGGGGAAGACCCGTAGCGGGGGTCGGACGACGGGTTTTGTCCAGGCGTGTTGCCCGAAAGGTCCGTGGCCGTGGCGCCTGCGATCATGCGTTCGGTCAGCGCGGCCTGCACTGCCGGAACAAAGCCCGGATCGCGGCTGGCAAGCACCGCACGCCAATCCTGCGGGCCGCTGCCTTCGACCTTGATCGAGACCGTGCCGAATTCGGCATGGCGGAGCAGCATCTCGGGGCGGCTGGCGCGGGCCGCACCCTGCAGGTCGGCGATCTGGTCGATCGCGGCATCCTGCTGCGGCTGGACGCGGGCCTCGCCGCGCGGGTCGACCGGGACGGCGGAGGCGACCGGAGCGGCCTGAGCGATTCCTGCGGCAGGCGCGGTGGACGCGCTCGCCTCGGCCACGGGCGCGAGGGGCTGCGCAGCTTCGGAAAGCGGCGGCGAATCGCCCGGCAGGATCGGAGGCGCCAGCATTACGCCCTCGCCATCGATTGCGTTTGCGGGCGCCGCCCCGGAAGCGGCAGACAGTGCCACAGCGGGCGGCAGGGGCACGGGGTTCGAGCGCGCCGCAAGCGTTGCGGGAAGCGGGAGAGGACCGGCAATGCCGGCGCGCTGCGATCCGGGCGCGGCCACAATGGGAACGGGCACAGCGACCGCCGCAGGCAAGAGCGCAGGGGCAGGCACTGGCGCAGGCAGCGCGACCGCGACCAGCGACACGGCCATGACCTCGGCGGCTGGTTCCTCGCTTCCGGCAACAGGCTCGGCGCTGTCCTCGGCGGTCAGTTTCGCGCTCGTGGTCGGTGCGGCGGACGGGGTGACGATGTCGGTGGCGGGAAGCGGCGGCACGGTGCCCGCAAGCGCCACACCGGGCATGGATGAAGGCGGCGCGGCGATACCTCGCGAGGGAGCCGCTCCGGCCTCGGTCACGGGCGCTGGCATCGACCAGGCAGCTGGCAGGGCCGCGGGCAGGGGCGAAACCGGCGAGGTCGCTGCCGAAGTCGGCGCGGGAACGAGAGCAGCCGGACCCGGAACACCGATCGGAACCGGGAGCGCATAGGGAACAGGCGGCGCCGCACCGGCACCCGGCAAGGCGGCAAGCGATTGCCGCATCCCGGCAGAAAGCGGCACGGTCATGCTCACCGGCGCAGCGGGCCGGACCGCGGCTGCCGCCGGGATGAGCGCGGAACCGGGCCGCGGGACAGGCACCGGCAAGGGCGGCGAAAGGGTCACCGGGACGGGCCGCGGGGCAAGCTGGGGGACAGGCACTGGAACCGGAAGCGAAACAGGCAGCGGGTGGGTCGTCGCGTGGTTCACATCTTCGGACGCGATCTTCGGCTTGGGCATCAGCCCCTCGGGCACCCGCTGCGGCGCGGGCAGGCGCGGCGAAAGCGGCCGATCGGGGAACAGGTGCGCCGAAACTGGCGACGCGCCCGATAATCCGGCTGGCGCAGCGCCCTCAGGGAGCGGGGTGACGGGCGGGGGCGCGGCCTCGGGTGCGCCGGCGACTGTGGCTGCAGGTGCCGGCGTGGCCGCAAGCGTGAGCGGAGGTGCAGGCGGTGGCGCAGGCAGGGCGGCGGCGAGCACTGCGGCAAAAGGATTGCCCTCGCGCGCCGGTTCACCTGTTGCGGACAGGGCAGCGGCAGGGCCGCGCAGCAGCGCCGGATCAATCGACATTTCGGAAAGCAGGGGGATCATGGACACACCTCGGTGGCTGGCCGGGCCTTACGCCCGCTTGTTGCGTTGCAACTTGCGTGCCATCCCCGCGTTGTCCGCGTCCTCGCGCTTGGCACTGGCCTGCTCGAGCGCCTGGCGCGCAGCGCGCTCGCGCTCCTCGAGCCGCTTCAGCCGGTTTTCGGCATGGCCCAGCGCCTCGGCCTGCCACGCCGCCTGCCGCGCCGCATCTCCGGCTGCGAATGCGGCATTGGCGGCAATCCCGGCCAGCCCGGCGGCAAAGGCTGTGCGTGCTGCCAGCGTATCGGCGGCGACCTCTCCCGGCTTGACCCCGCTGGCTGCCACCAGCGAGCGGCTGCGCTGGGCGAGATGCTGGCTGCGCTGCTCCTCCCCCAGCGCCTCGGCAAGGCTGCGCATCGCCTGGCGCTGGCCGAGCCGGGCGATCATCGCTTGCCTGGCTGCGAGCGCCAGTCGGCGGCGTTCATGCATCGCCCGCGCCCATCAGCGCCAGCAGCGCGGCGTGGCTTTCGGACAATGCCTCGGCCGCCCCGCGTTCCTGCGTGAGGAACGTGTCGATCGCCCGGCTCATGGCCAAGGCCTCATCCAGCAGCGGGTCGGACCCGGAGCGATAGGCGCCCATCAGCACCAGATCGCGATTGGCCTCGCGCGCCGCCACCAGCGCCCGCAGCCGCCGCGCGGCATGGCGGACCAGCGGGGGCGTGATGTCGTCCATCACCCGGCTGAGCGAGGCAGGCACATCGATCGCGGGATAGTGCCCGCGCTGCGCCAGTTCGCGCGACAACAGAATATGCCCGTCAAGGATCGCGCGCGCGGTGTCGACCACTGGGTCATTGGTGTCATCGCCGTCGGCCAGCACGGTGTAGATCCCGGTCACAGCCCCGCCGGTGCGGGCCGAATTGCCGGCGCGCTCCACCAACCGGGTGATTGCCGCCAGCGCGCTCGGCGGGTAGCCGCGCGCCGCGCCCGGCTCGCCCAGCACCAGCGCCAATTCGCGAGCGGCGTGGGCAACGCGGGTCAGGCTGTCGAGCACCAGCAGCACCCGCTTGCCGCTCTCGCGGAAATATTCGGCGATGGCGCAGGCATATTGCGCCGCGCGCAGCCGCAGGTTGGGTGCATGATCGGCAGGGACGGCGACCACCACGATGCCGCCCCGCCCGACGCCGGCCATGTGGCGGGAAACGAAATCCGAAACCTCGCGCGCGCGCTCGCCGATCAGCGCCACCACTGTCACGTCGGCGACCGCGTGCCCGGCGATGGTGTCGATCAGCACCGACTTGCCCACCCCCGACCCGGCCATGATGCCCATCCTCTGCCCGACGCCCATCGTCGCCAGCGCATTGATCGCGCGGATGCCGCAATCGAATTCCTCGCGCACGCTGGCGCGTTCGAGCGCGCTTTCGCGGATTCCCGCAAGCGGCCAGGCCATCGGCAGAGCGAGTGGCGGGCCGCCGTCGATCGGCTGGCCCAGCGCATCGACCGCGCGGCCGAGCAGGCCGTCACCCACCCGCACGCTGCCGGGTCCTTCAAGCGCGCGCACTTCGGCCTGCGGGCGCAGCAGCATCGCATCGCCCAGCAGCATCATCATCGAATGACCGGCGCGAAAGCCGATCACTTCGGCGAGGCAATCCCCGCCGGTGTCGTTCTCGATCAGCCCGAGCGATCCGACCGGCAGCGGCAGGCCGGCAACCTCGATCAGCCCGCCGTCGCAGGTGACGACCTTGCCGGTCAGCACCGGGCCGCTCGCCACCGGGGCGGCGCGCATCCGGGCGAGATCCAGTTGCAGTTCGGCAATCATCCGCGCACCGCGGCGGCAATCGCCCGGCGCCAATCGGCTGGTCCATCGCGCACCGTGCCGTCGGATGCCTCGATCATGAGCCCGCCACGCACCTGCAACGGATCGGCAACGACCTGCCAACCCGCCAGCGCATCATCGCCTAGCGCGGCGATATCGTCGGGGTGGAGATGCAGCCGCAATCCTTCGGCCGCCGATCCCAGCCGCTGCGCTGCCGCATGGCACCGCGCCAGCAGTGCCTCACGGTCGGGCGCACAGCCGGTCAGCGTCGCATCGCACAGGGCGATCACGGTGTCGGCCAGGTCGCTGGCCAGCACCTCCATCGCCGCTTCATCCAGCGCGCGGAAGTTCAGCCGCAGCGCCCGCTGGCGTTCGGCGGCAAGTTGCCCCTCGGCCTCGGCAGCGGCGCGTCCGGCGGCCAGCCCTTCGGAATAGGCACGCTCGATCGCCGCCGCGCCGGGGTCGACCGGGACGAGCACGGGTTCGGGCGGGGCGGGCGCAGGAGCGGGTGCCGCACCGAACGGCAGTGTTTCGCGGAAGCCGCCCGGCTCGGTCAGCAGATCGAGCCATCCGGGTGCAGCATTCTCCTCGCGGGCCAGCGCCGCGAGCCAATCAGACATATTCGCCGCTCCCGCTGCCGATCACGATCTCGCCCGAATCCGCCAATGCACGGGCGACCTCGACGATCGACTTCTGCGCCGCCAGCACATCGCTCTTGGCGAGGCGGCCGCGCAGTTCGATCTCGTCGCGCACGCCGTCCGCAGCGCGGCTCGACATGGCGGCGAAGAAGGGCGTGCGCTCGTCCTCCTTGATGCCCTTGAGCGCATCGACCAGCTTTTCGGAATCGACATCGCGCAGCAGGCGGCCCATCGATTGCGGGTCGAGCAGCGACAGCATTTCGAAGGTGAACAATTCCTCCTCGATCCGCTCGGCCAGCGGCGCATCGCGTCCGGCGATATCGGGCAGTACCGTCTGGCGCAGTTCGCCTGCGGCCAGATTGATGAGGTTGGCCGCATCGCGCGGACCGCCCAGCGCCAGTGCCGCCGCGCCATAGGTCGCGCCGATCCGCTGGGTCAGCAGGTTGTCGATGGTGGCCACCGCCTGGGCCGAAATCGGCCCGATCCGCGCCACCCGCTCCACCACCGCCGATTGGGCGGGAAAGGTCAGCCCAGCCAGCACTTCGGCAGCCGGTTCGGGTTCGAGCAGCAGCAGCAGCGCCGCGATCACCTGCGGGTGTTCGCCCTCGATCAGCCGGACCAGCACCTGCGGCGCGAGCCAACGCGCCAGTTCGAGGCTGCGCGGCCGAGCCTCGGGCTCGATCCGGCGCATCATGGAATCGGCACGCGCCGGGCCGAGCGAGGCTTCGAGCAAGGCCCGCACCCGGTCGGTCCGCCCGCGCGCGGGGAGCATTTCGCGGTCGGCCTCGGTGACGAAATCGGCCAGCGCCTCTTCCATGCGCGGCTGGTCGATCTCGCCCAGCCGCATCATCGCGCTGCCGAGCTTCTCCAGTTCAGCCGGACCCAGCCGGCCGAGCAGGTCGCTCGCCTCGTCATCGCCGAGCAGCATCAGGAACACCGCCGCCCGGTCGACCCGGCTCAGCAGCGTGTTGTCGCTCGCGACCGGAAGGCCGTCGTCAGGTTGGGCCTCGAGGCTCATCGTGCTGGCGCTTCCCCGCCCATGCGATCGGGCGCTTCGAGCATACGTTGCAAGGCTTCCACCGCCCGTTCGGGCTGGCTTACGGCCAGTCGGCGGGCAAGTTCGACCTGACGCGGCAGATCACCGAAGGGAGCACCCTCGAATTCCGGTGCCGGCGGTTGACCGAATTGGCCCGTTGCCAGCGCCGCGCCGTCGGCGTCGCGATCGGCGCCCTCGCCCGCTTCGCTCTCGAGCGTTTCGTCGCCCGCCTTGCCCTTTTTCTTCTTCGCGCCCTTCTTGCCGCGTCCGCCGCCCAGCAGCGGGCGCACCGCGAACAACAGCACCAGCAGCACCGCGACCAAGGCCGCACCGTAGCGCACCAGCATCCCGAACCACTGCGTTTCGTAGAAGGCGAGCTGCTCGATCTCGGTGCTTTCGAACACCCCGGCGACCACTTCGACCTGATCGCCGCGCTGGGCATTTATTCCGACCGCGGCACCGACCAGCTGTTCGATCTGTGCTGCGGTCAGCGGAGCGGCGGCCTTGAGGGCTTCCTGGCTGACCGCGACCGCTACCGACAGGCGGACCAAACCGCCCGCGCTGGTATTGGTCACCGCGACCTCGCGCCCCAGTTCGTAGGAGCGCTGCACCGCGGTTTCGGTATCGGTCGGCGCGCCTTCGGCAGCGGCGGCGGCGGGATCGGGCGGGCCATCGACCAGCTCGGCATCGGGCGGCGGGGTGTTGGCCGCCACGCCGGGAATGCCGCCGGGCGCATTGGCACCGGTGCGGGTTGCGTTGCGTTCGCTTTCGTTGCGGACGACGCCTTCCTTTTCATAGGTCTCGCGCGCGGTGGTGATGTCCTTCTGGTCGAGTTCGACCTGCACCTGGCTCGAATAATTGCCTTCGCCCAGCAAGGGCAGCAGCAGGGCGTCGATCTGATCGCGCAGCTTGGTTTCGAATTCGCGCTGGCGCACCAGCCCGTCCATCGCCTCTTCGCGCGGCGAGGACAGCAGCCGCCCGTTCTGGTCGACCACCCGGACCGAATCCGCCGTCATGCCGGGGACCGAGGCCGAGACGAGGTTGACGATCGCTTCGACCTGGCCTTGCGACAGGCTGCGCCCGCTCACCAGCCGCACCATCACCGAGGCGGAGGGCTGGCTGTTCTCGCGCACGAACACCGATCGTTCGGGGGTGGCGAGGTGGACGCGGACGCTTTCGATCCCGTCGATCTCGCGGATGGTCAGCATCAATTCGCGTTCGCGCGCCAGCCGCAGGCGTTCGCCTTCGAGGGTGCGGCTGGTACCCATCGGGATCGCGTCGAGCATCTCGCTCGCCCCTTCGGGCGCGGCGATTCCGGCATCGCTCGCGACCAGCATCCGTGCGCGGTAGACATCGTCCTCGGCCACTGCCAGCGCGCCGGTGGAATTGTCGATCGTGTAACCGATCCCGCCCGCGTCGAGCGCTTCGACCACCTTGGCGCGCTCGCCATCGGTAAGGCTGGTGTAGAGCACCCGCGAGGGTCCCTGCGACAGCGCCAGATACAGCGCCCCGGCAATGCCGATCGCGCCGATCCCGGCAATCGCGGGCAGCGCCCGGCTCAGGGCCGGCTGGCGCACGAACTCAGCCAGCGGCGCGGGCAGCATGTCGCGCCAGTCGCGCTGGCCGCCGGTCATGGCGGGCAGGCCGCCCTGGTCGATGGTGGCGGGGAGGGTTGTTTCGGCCACTTATCAGCCCCCCATCCGCATGATGTCTTCATAGGCGGACAACAGCTTGTTGCGCACCTGCAAGGTCGCCTCGAACGCGACGCCGGCTTCCTGCCGCGCCAGCATCACCTGCGCAATATCGGTCACCTGCCCGCGCTCGTAGGCCACCTGAAGGCCCGACGAGCGCTCCTGCACCGCGCTCACCTGGCGCAGCGCCTGGTTGAGCGTATCGACAAAGCCCCCGCCCGGCGCGCGCGCCTGCCCGTCCGCGGTGCCTGACTGACTGATGCTGCGCACTTCGCGCAAGGCGCTGCTGCGCGCCAGCACGTCCTGCCGCAGCGCCATGATGTCGGCCACGCCGATCCCGCCCGCAGCCATCATGCCCGTGCTCCCGCTTCAATGAGGCCGTTGGCGCGCATCGAGGCGAGCCGGTATCGCAGCGTGCGTTCCGAAATGCCGAGGCTGCGCGCGGTGCGCGAGCGATTGCCGCCGTGATTGTCGAGCGCGGCGAGGATCGCCTGCGCTTCCGACGCGAAGGCGACATCGGCAAGCGTCCCGCAGGCCCCGTTGCGGGCGCTCTGGTCGCGTGCGCTCTGGTCGCGGGCGGTCTGGTCGCGGGCGGTCCGGTCAGGACGTGGAGCCGGGTCGCTGTCGCCCACCACCCGCACCGCGCGGTCGAAGACGATATGTTCCGCGCGGATCGCGGGGGCATCGCCTGCCAGCAGGATTGCGCGGCGGATGACGTTTTCCAGTTCGCGCACGTTGCCCGGCCACGGGTGGGCAGCCAGCAGCGCGAGCGCCTCGGCGCCGATCCAGCCCGGCAGGCCCGGCCCGGCCGCATGGCGCAGCAGCATCCCGAAGGCGAGCGGGGCAATGTCGCCCGGCCGGTCGCGCAGCGCCGACAGCGTGAGGGGGAAGACATTGAGGCGGTAAAGCAAGTCCTCGCGGAAGCGCCCCGCCAGCGCCTCGGCGGCGAGGTGGCGGTTGGTGGCGGCGACGATCCGGACATCGACCTTGATCGGACGGGTCGCGCCCAGCGGCAGGACCTCGCCTTCCTGAAGCGCCCGCAGCAGCTTGGCCTGCAACGCCAGCGGCAATTCGCCGATCTCGTCGAGCAGCAGGGTGCCGCCGTCGGCGGCGCGGAACAATCCCTCTGCGGCATCGGCGGCGCCGGTGAAGGCGCCCTTGCGGTGACCGAACAGCAGGGCTTCGAGCATGGCTTCGGGCATGGCGGCGCAATTGACCGCGACGAACGGGCCAGCGGCACGCGGCGACAGGCGGTGGACCAGGCTGGCGAAGACTTCCTTGCCGGTCCCGGTCGGCCCTTCGAGCAACACCGGAATGGTGCTGGCGGCGATCCGTTCGGCCAGCGTCAGCAGCGCCAGGCTCTGCGCATCGGCGGCGATCGGCCAGCCGCCCTGGGCGGCGGCAGCGACCATCGCGGCGCGGGCGCCAGCCGGATCGCGCGGGTCATGGGTCAGCGCGACCCGGTGCGCGGCGCGCAGGGCCAGCTCGGGCCGGTCCGCGATGCCGAGGTCGATCTCGATCATTCCGGTGCGCCGCCCACCGGCGGGATTGACGAATCGCCCGTTTTCGCCAAGCAGGATCCGCCCGCGCTGCCAGCTGCGGCTCATCAAGGGCAGGCTGGTTTCGATCAGGGCGTGGTGGGCGGCGGAAATGTTAATGCCGCTCGCAGCCGCGCTGCCGCGCCCTTTCGGGGCGGTGGAGCGGGTCGTTGGCGGCGGCGCGAGCTGCGCGGAATCGGTCATGGTGGCCCCTGTCTTGTCCTGGTGGCCGGGATTTGCCGCCTCCACGTGCAAGATGTCGCAAATTTAAGCCCCCGTAGCATCCCCTAGACAGAGCCCTGTCCGCCGCTGGCGCCGGGCGGAGAGGCACCGGCCGCCGATCCTTGCAGGCTGCACGCCCTTGCCGCCCCGGGAACGGCCGGATGCGAAAAAAGCCGCTTAAACATCCGCGAAACCGGTCGGTCTATGGGGCAGCAGCGACGGGCCATTTCGTCCTGCCTGACCATTCGGGAGTTTGACCAATGAACGTAGTGAACACCAACATTTCGGCCCTGCGCGCCAACAATGCCAGCGTTTCGGCCGGCAAGATGCTCGGCACCGCAATGGAGCGCCTGTCGACCGGCACGCGCATCAACAGCGCTGCCGACGATGCCGCCGGTCTTGCGATTGCCGCCTCCTTCACCTCGCAGATCCGCGGCATGAACCAGGGTATCCGCAACGCCAACGACGGCATCAGCCTTGCCCAGACTGCAGAAGGCGCGCTCGACGAAGTCACCAACATGCTGCAGCGGATGCGCGAGCTGACGGTGCAGCGTTCGAACGAGACCTATTCGGCCGACGACGTCGCCAACATCGATTCGGAGCGTGATGCACTGGCCGGGCAGATCAACTCGGTGCTCAGCAACACCACCTTCAACGGCATCAACCTGTTCTCGACCGCGACCAACGAAATCAGCATCCAGGCTGGTGCCTCGACTGTCGATGCGCTGGCCGTGACCCTGCCGGAACTCGATGCCGCAGCTGAACTGACGGCTGTTGTCACCTTCGGCGCCACGCCGGCGGCAGTCGGTGCTGCGACGCTCGAACAATATGACACTGCGATCGGTGCTGTCACCACCGCCCGTGCCGACCTCGGTGCGTTCCAGAACCGGCTCGGTTCGGCAGTGGCCAACCTCACCAACGTGTCGACCAACCTGACCGATGCGCGTTCGCGGATCGAAGACACCGACTACTCGGCCGAAACCACCCAGCTCGCCAAGGCGCAGATCCTGGGTCAGGCTTCCACCGCGATGCTGGCGCAGGCCAACCAGTCGCAGCAGAACGTCCTGTCGCTGCTGCGTTAAGAGACAGCGTCCTGCGTCGTCGCCCGCTCCCCTCGGGCAACGACCAGCAAGCCCGGAGCCGCAAGGCTCCGGGCTTTTTGCTGTCCCCGCGCAGCGCGGCCCCCGTGTTGGAGACACATGAGACACTGTCCAGAACGCAAAATTCGCACCGCACACTGACCCGCCGGATTGCGGCGCATACAGCGAAAGCGAAAGGCGGGACGATCAGGCACAAGCGCCAATGTCGCAGACCGACAGCGGGTAGGAAAGCGGACGCGCCGATCCGCGTGCGCACGTCCGGGAAACGGCGAGCGAAGCCAAAGGCACCAATTCAGCCGATTGCCATGAGCAGTTCGTCCCAAGTTCATCGCTCCGGCCCCTCTTCCAACCCTCTCCTGCAAAGGGAGAGGGCTAAGGCCGCTATCCACCCATCTCCGGCCATGAGTCGGATCGGTGCGCGGCCCCAAAAGCCGCCGGGCAACTCCAGAGGGTTTTTCGCCAGCAGCCGCCGTTC